>CAZSOU010000072.1:0-11990 GCA_964608595.1 uncultured Rhodanobacteraceae bacterium | reverse complement strand
TGCGCGGGGCATGCGCCTTCTCCAGCGCCCGTGCCGCCGCCTCGATGTCACCACCTTGGCAACGCGCCAGCCCGCACACGGACGGTCCGCGCACGCTCTCGGCGATGGCGGCCACGGCCGCGAAGTCGTCCGGCGAGGCCTGCGGGAAACCGGCTTCGAGCACATCCACGCCGAGGTCGCCGAGAGCGGCGGCCATGCGCAGCTTTTGCGCGCGGTTCATGGAAAAACCGGGCGACTGCTCGCCATCGCGCAACGTGGTGTCGAAGATGCGTACGTGTTCGCGCACGTCGTTGTCCGTGGTTTCCGGGGTTTGCTGGGGCATGGAGGAACTCCGCGTGGGTGGAAGAGGCAACAAAAAAACCCCGCATCCTTTCGGGTGCGGGGTTTTGGGTTGATCGAGTCGTTTTTCTGACGCGCGCCCTATCCCGCTCCCGAGCCGGTAATAAGCACGAGTACGAGAATGAGGCTGACAATCTGCACGGCAGGCACGCGCACGCCGGTCACCGCGAGGCGGTGGAGAAACATCGACGGCAGGTGCGCGTTGGTGACCATGCTCGACACGCTACGCGCCCCCGGGCCGACCTGTCAACCGGAAATTGCCGTAGACATCCATCCGTCCATATGACGACATGGCATGTCCCCGCACATGCCCGCTCGATATTTCGGGCGGCCACGGCGGGCACAACGACGCGCGCGGATTGTTGTGCAACGATTCGCGCTTGAGGGTTCGCGCTTGAGCTTCCGGCGCAGGGTGGCCGGGCTGACCTTGGCGCTCGCGGACCATGCAATCGGTTGCGGTCGGCGACGCCACGCTCGGTCAGTCGCACCAGAAAGCGGACGTCGCTGCGCAACCGGCGCCCGGCTTTGCGCGGATTGGCGCTTGTCCCGGATCCGGCTGGATCCGGCGTGTTTTCAAGCGCCGACGTCAAAAGCCGACCGGCGCCTGAATGGGGAAGCAGGCATGGGAATTGTTCGAAGTGTGAAGTACCCTGTCTTCTGGTTTTCCGGCCCGCATTCTCGCGGCACACGCTTGTCACGCCGGCGCTTTGGCCCGGGGCTCCATGTGCTCGCGAAAGGGGTGGGGGAGCCGCTCTGCAAACGGAGTCGGTCAGAGCTGCCCCGGGGAATGAACGACTTCCCCGAAAACAGGGACGAGAACATTTCCTCATCCCTGTTCCGTAACGTACAGGGACCGCATCTCGTGCGCGACAGTCGCATGGTTTCGATGGTGCATCTCGCCGGTGCGCATGAAATGCGCTTTTGCGCGAGGGGCGGCGAATCGAGCGGGTTTTTCGAATTGACATGGAGTGATACATCGTGAGCAATACACTGGTTCCGGTCATCCTTTCCGGCGGTTCGGGCACGCGGCTGTGGCCGTTGTCGCGTTCGGGCCATCCCAAGCAGTTCCTGGCGCTGGATGGCGAACACTCCATGCTGCAAGCCACCTGGTTGCGCCTGGCCGGGGCGCAAGACGTGCAAGCGCCGTTGGTGGTGACCAACGAAGCACATCGTTTCATGGTGGCCGAACAACTGCGTCAGGTCGATTGCCGACCGCAGGCGATCGTGCTCGAACCGGTCGGTCGCAACACCGCGCCGGCGATTGCCGCGGCCGCGATGCAGGCGCAGGCTGACGGTGACGATCCGCTGCTGCTGGTGTTGCCGTCCGACCACGTGGTCGGCGACGTCGAGCGCTTCCGCGCCTTGGTGGCACAGGCCATGCCCGAAGCCGCCGAGGGCGCGTTGGTGACGTTCGGTATCGTGCCTGATGCGCCGGAAACCGGTTACGGCTACATCAAGCTCGGCAAGGGCGACGGTGTACGCGCGGTCGACGAATTTGTCGAGAAACCGGATGCGGCCACGGCGCGCCAGTATCTGGAAAGTGGCGATCATGTCTGGAACAGCGGCATGTTCCTGATGCGCGCCTCGCGTTATCTGGAAGAGCTGGGCAAGTATCGCCCGGACATCCTCGATGCCTGCCGCAAGGCTTTCGCCGGCGCTGCGCGCGATGCCGATTTCCTGCGTCTGGACAAGGACGCCTTCGAAGCCTGTCCCGCCGATTCCATCGATTATGCGGTGATGGAAAAAACCGACGCTGCGCGCGTGTTGCCGCTCGATGTCGGTTGGAACGATGTCGGTTCGTGGGCGGCGTTGTGGCAGGTGACCGCGCACGACGACGACGGCAATGCGAGTCATGGCGACGTATTGGCGCTGGACTGCCGCAATTCGTTCGGGTGGAGCGAACGGCGTCTGGTGGCCATGATCGGTCTGGACGACATGGTCGTGGTGGACACCGACGACGCCGTGCTGGTGGCGCGCAAGGACCAGGTGCAGAAAGTACGCGACGTGGTCGGCCGTCTCAAGCACGATGCGCGTTCGGAAGCAGCCTTGCACCGCAAGGTGTATCGGCCGTGGGGCGCTTACGATTCCATTGACATGGCCGAGCGCTTTCAGGTCAAGCGGATCACCGTCAAACCCGGCGGCCAGCTCAGTCTGCAGATGCACCATCATCGTGCCGAGCACTGGGTCGTGGTCAGCGGCACCGCGCGGGTGACGCGTGGCGAAGACGTTTTCTTGTTGGGCGAAAACGAATCGACGTTCATTCCCATGGGCACGAATCACCGCCTGGAAAACCCGGGCAAGATGCCGCTGGAGTTGATCGAGGTGCAATCGGGCAGTTATCTCGGCGAAGACGACATCGTGCGTTTCGAGGATGTCTACGGTCGCAATACGCCGACCTAGGCCCACCCGTGCCGGGGCGATGAGGCAAGCCCCCGGCGTCTCAATCGGTGCCGGCTGCCGGTTCGGGTTGCGGCACGGTCTTCAGGAATTCGGGCTTGCGACGTGCATGCGTGGCCTGCTCGTACGCATAGGCAATGCCGATCAGGGTCGGCTCGCTCCATTTGCCGGCGAAAAACAGCATGCCGATCGGGAGGCCGTGCACGAAACCGGCCGGCACGGTAATGGACGGGGAACCGGCGACCGCGGCCGGGCCGTAGGCCGAAGCGCCCTCATTGTCGCCATTGACCAGATCGATGCTCCAGGCCGGCCCCTGCGCCGGCGCCAGCAGTGCATCCAGATGATGGGTGGCGAGCGCGGCGTCGATGCCCTCGGGGCCGGACAATTTCTTTGCCTTGGCCAGAGCGTCCGTGTACTTCGTGTCGGTCAGCGGCCCTCGGGCTTGGGCCTTGATGAACAGGTCCTGTCCGAACCACGGCATTTCCTCGTCCGCATGGGCCTTGTTCCAGGCGATCAGATCGGCCAGCGAGTGCACGTCCAGACCTTTGCGGGTTGCCAGATAGGCGTTGATATCGTGCTTGAATTCGTACAACAGCACGGTGAATTCGGCCGCGCCGTAATCGCCCTGGTGCGGCAGCTTGACCGGGTCGACGACGGTGGCCCCCTGTTTGCGCAGCACGGCAATGGTCTTGTCGAGAAGACGGGTGACATCGGGATTGTCGCCGGCCAGTCCACGCACCACGCCGATGCGCTTGCCCTGGAGGGCGGTGGCGTCGAGAAATTGCGTGTAGTCGGTGGCGTGCTTGTCGGCATCGGCCGTGGCCGGATCACGCGGGTCGCTGCCCGCGATGGCAGTGAGCACGGTGGCCGCACCGCGAACCGTGCGCGCCATGGGGCCGGCCGTGTCCTGGCTGTGGCTGATCGGCACGATGCCGGCCCGGCTGACCAGCCCGACCGTGGGTTTGATACCGACAATGCCGTTGGCGGCAGAGGGGCAAATGATCGAACCGTTGGTTTCGGTGCCGATGGCGACAGTGGTGAAACCTGCGGCCACGGCGGCGGCCGAACCGGCGCTGGAGCCGCAGGCGCTGCGATCGAGCACATAGGGATTGCGTGTCAGACCACCGCGCCCGCTCCAACCGCTGGACGCGCGCGAGGAGCGGAAATTGGCCCATTCGCTCAAATTGGTTTTGCCCAGAATGACCGCTCCGGCTTTGCGCAGTTTGGCCGCGACGGTGGCATCGCGGGGCGCAGGGGCGCCGGTCATGGCGAGTGATCCGGCGGTGGTGAGCATGCCGTCGCCCGTGTCGATGTTGTCCTTGAGCAGCACCGGAATGCCGAGCAGCGGGCCGTGTGTCTTGCCACTGTCGCGATCGGCGTCGCTTTGACGCGCCATTGTCAGCGCGTCGGGGTTGAGTTCGATGACGGAATTGACGGTCGGTCCCGATTGATCGAGCTTGGCGATCCGGCGAATGAAGGCCTGCGTCAGCTCGCGCGAATCGATCCGGCCGGTTTTCATGTGCATTTGCAACGTGGTGATGGTTGCGTACCAGGGTTGTGCGCTGCTGGCTGCGGGAGCCGGTGTTTGTGCATGAACCAGGGGCGAGGCCAACAGGGCAGCACCGGCAAGCAGTGCTGGAAAGGGCAGTCGCAAATACATGTAAACCTCCCGTGCGGCGTCGTGTCGCGGACGACCCTTTCATGGTACCCGCTGCGCCGGCGCTACACTATGTCAGGACATGTGGCGCGATGGGAGCTTGTCGGTGACGGCAGCTGGCAAATCATGGCGACGATCGATGGCATGGCTTTTGCCATGCCTGTTGCTGCTGGTTTCGTGTGCGGCCGGGGCTGCGCAGGTACCCGACACCTTGCAGCAACGCATCAAGGCATGCACCAGTTGCCATGGCAAAAACGGGCAGGGCGGCAGCAACGGTTTCAATCCGCGGCTGGCCGGCAAGCCGGCCCTTTACCTGTATCACCAGCTGCTCAATTTTCGTGACGGGCGCCGTCGTTATCCCATGATGCGCCACATGGTGCGTGGCGTACCTGAAGCCTATCTGCGGGAAATCGCCGATTACTTCGCCGCGCAGGATCCTCCCTGGCCGGCCGTCGAGCCATCACATCTGCCGCCGACGATGCTGCAACAAGGCAAGCGTCTGGTCGAGCACGGTGATCCGGCGCGCGACATACCGGCCTGCTCGGCATGCCACGGCAAACGCCTGACGGGCAGGCAACCGGCCATTCCGCCGCTGATCGGACTGCCGCGCGATTACATTCGCAACCAGTTCGGCGCCTGGCGCAACGGCACACGCAAAGCCATGGCGCCCGATTGCATGGCCAGGGTCGTGTCGCATCTGACGCCGCGAGACATCACGGCGGTGTCAGCCTGGCTGGCTTCGCAGCCGCGTCCGGACGACACTCGACCGGCGCCGGCGTCGTCGACGTTGCCGCTCGAATGCGGCAGCGTCGAGCCGGCGCCGACCAAGTTTGCGCAATCGAATGCACCCGTCGATCCCCGGGTGGCGCGCGGCGCGTATCTGGCGCGTATCGGTGACTGCGCGTCGTGTCACACGGCCGATGGCGGCCAGCCGCTGGCCGGGGGCAAGCCCATTCCGACGCCCTTCGGCACCATCTACACCACCAACATCACACCCGACAAAGCCACCGGCATCGGTCAATGGAGCCGGGACGACTTCCGGAAAGCCATGCGCGAGGGGATTGATGCACATGGCAATTATCTGTACCCCGCGTTTCCGTTTCCGTCCTTCACTCGGCTGACGGACGCGGATGTCGATGCGATCCACGCCTGGCTTCAGACCATCAAGCCGGTGCATCGCGAGGCCACGCCGAACACGCTGTCGTTTCCCTACAACATGCGCTCGTTGATGTCGGTGTGGCGCATGCTCTATTTCGATGCGGGCAGGTATCAGCCGAATCCCGACAAGTCGGATCAATGGAATCGGGGAGCGTATCTGGTCAACGGCCTGGGGCATTGCGCGGCCTGCCATACGCCGCGCAATTGGTTGGGAGCGACCAACAGCGACAACAACCTGGCCGGCGCCATGATTCCCGGGCAGGATTGGTATGCGCCCAATCTCGGCACCGCGGAAGGCAACGGACTGGAGGGTTGGACCAGGCGTGATCTCGTCGATTATCTGCACACGGGCCGGTCGGCCAAAGGGATCGCGTTCGGGCCCATGGCCGAAGTGGTGCGGGACAGTCTCCAGTATTTGACCGGCGCCGATGTGGATGCCATCGCCACGTATCTGCTTGATCGTCCTTCCGAACCCACGCCACGCGCCGATGCCCGTTTCTTGCCGCCGCCGATCCGGCACCGGCGGGCGGGTCATTTGCAGCGTGTCGCCGATCGCGGTGAGACGGTGTATCGCAAGCATTGTGCCGCTTGTCACGGCAGGGACGGACAAGGCAAACTCAACGTCTACCCGGCATTGGCGGGCAACAGTTCGTTGCTGGCGGCAAGCCCCGTCAACGCGATTCGCAAAGTCATGCTGGGTGGATTCGCGCCCGCGACGAAAACCTGGCCGCGGCCTTATTCGATGCCGCCGTTCATCCAGAAATTGAACGACGACGATGTGGCGGCCGTGGTGACCTACATCCGGCATGCCTGGGGCAACGCACCGGCGACCGACGCGCCGTATGCCACGGTGTCCGATGATACCGTGGCCGAATATCGCACCATGTTCAAGCAGCACTGACGCGCTGCGCGAGCGCGCGCCATGGATCGAGGCTCCAGAATCGGCGGGCTTGTCCGGAGGGAGACGGCAACACGCAGATGGAGGTCTGGCCGATGATTTCGTCCTGCATGCCGTAACCGACGGCATGGCCGAGTGCGGCACGGGCGGCGTTTTTGCTGGTGAAGGCCATGAATCGCGGTGCGAAGGTTTCGATTTTCCGGATCAGCGCGGCGGTATCGAACGCCTCGCCGGGAAGGTCGGTATCGTTGCCGCTGTGATGTTTGGCCAGATCGGTCAGACCGATGCCGAAGTCCGGCAACAACGGGTATTCGGACGGCGCCAGACGGCGCGGCGTGAAACCGGCTTCGAACAGCGCGCGCCAGAACGCGTTGCCGGGATGCGCGTAATATGCGCCCTCGGCGGCCGAGCGTCGGCTGGGTGCCGTACCGCAGAAAACCAGGTCAAGCCCGGTTTGCAGCAGATCCGGCAGGATCGGGCGATCGTCGGGCGGGACGCAGTCGATCACTTCAACTCCGCAGGGTGGATGCCAGGCCTCATCTACCCGGACATCGTGTCCGCGAGCAGGAAATCGGTGTACTGGAAGCGCTCGTCGCGGCGCACCGATTCGCCGCGCTGCAGTTTCAGCGGTTGGGCAAACAGCGGACCGGCGTAACTGAGTGTGTGGAACTCCCCGTTTTCGCCGCAGGGGTCGACGCTGTCCGGCAGGTCTTCAAGGAAGGCGGCATCGAATGCACGCCCGCTGAAATCGGCAACCAGTTGAGTGGTGTCGACGCAAACGACATGCGCACGATGGCCATCCGCCTGGAATTGCCGCGCCAGTGCCGTGGTGTCGCTGCCCCACAATGGAAACAAGGCTTCCCAGTCGGCGCGCTTGAGCTGGGTTTCGCGATACGCGCGGATATCCTCGAGAAAAATGTCGCCAAACCCGCAATGCCGAATTTCCGGCCAGCGTTCGCGTGCTTTTGCCAATGCGCGTGCCTGGGCCTGCTCGTAGGTGGCGTTGTCGGCGGGTGAGGGAATCTCGGCGCAGATCAGCGGCAGGCCGAGTGCGGTGGCTTGCGCGTCGAGCACATCACGACGGATGCCGTGCATGGAAACGCGGTCGTAACGGGTCGTGACCGTGGTCAGCAAGCCGACCACCTGCCAGCGTGAGTCGGCCTGGAGCGTCGCCAATGCCATCAGGCAATCCTTGCCGCCGCTCCAGGACATCAACAGGGGAGTCTTCATGCGTCCCATTGTGACTCATCTCGACTCGAGTCCCGAGTCCCGCTGCTCGATCAAGCCGCCTGCCGCGAAGCCCGCTTGCGCTCGATCTCGGTCAAATGCTTCTTGCGCAGCCGGATGGCTGCCGGCGTCACTTCGACCAGTTCGTCGTCCTGGATGAATTCCAGCGCCTGTTCCAGCGACATCTTCACCGGCGGCACCAGGTTCAGGGCATCGTCCTTGCCCGAGGCGCGCACGTTGGTGAGCTGCTTGGCGCGCAGGGCGTTGACGGTGAGGTCGTTGTCCTTGGCGTGGATGCCGACCAGCTGGCCCTCGTAGATCTCGGCGTTGGCGTCGATCAGCATGCGGCCGCGGTCCTGCAGGTTGTACAGCGCGTAGGCCGGTGCGGTACCGGTGCCGTTGGAAATGAGCACGCCGTTGGAGCGCTTGCCGATGATGCCTTCGGTGCGCGGCCCGTAGTGGTCGAACACGTGGAACAGCAAACCGGTACCCGAAGTCAGCGTCTTGAATTCGGTCTGGAAGCCGATCAGCCCGCGTGCCGGAATGATGTAGTCCAGGCGCACGCGGCCATGGCCGTCGGGCACCATGTTCTTGAGCTGGCCCTTGCGCAGGCCCAGCTTTTCCATCACGCCGCCCTGGTAGGCCTCTTCCAGGTCCACGACCAGCTGCTCGTACGGCTCCTCGACGACGCCGTCGACTTCGCGCGTGACCACTTCGGGGCGTGACACGCCCAGTTCGTAGCCTTCGCGGCGCATGGTCTCGATCAGGATCGACAGGTGCAGTTCGCCGCGGCCGGACACCTTGAGCTTGTCCGGATCGTCGGTGTCCTCCACGCGCAGCGCCACGTTGTGCAGCATCTCGCGGTGCAGGCGGTCGCGGATCTGGCGGCTGGTGATGAACTTGCCGCCGGAGACGTCGGCCTTGCCGGCGAACGGCGAGTTGTTGACCTGGAAGGTCATGGAGATGGTCGGCTCGTCCACGCTCAGCGCCGGCAGCGCCTCGGGCGTGTCCAGCGCGCACACGGTGTCGGAAATGCCCAGCTTCTCGATGCCGCTGACGGCGATGATGTCGCCGGCGCGGGCCTCGGCCACCTCGGTGCGTTCCAGGCCCATGAATCCGAGCACCTGCAGCACCTTGCCCTGACGCTTGTTGCCTTCGCGGTCGATGATCGATACCGGCATGTTGGTGCGGATGGTGCCGCGCTGGATGCGGCCGATGCCGATCACGCCGACGTAGCTCGAATAATCGAGCTGGCTGATGCGCATCTGGAACGGACCGTCCGGATCGACGTCCGGCGCGGCCACCTTGTCCACGATGGTCTCGAACAGCGGCGTCATGTCGCCTTCGCGCACGCTGTCGTCCATGCCGGCATAGCCCTGCAGGCCGGAGGCGTACACGACCGGGAAGTCGAGCTGTTCGTCGGTGGCGCCGAGCTTGTCGAACAGGTCGAAGGTGGCGTCCAGCACCCAGGAAGGGCGCGCGCCGGGGCGGTCGACCTTGTTGATGACCACGATCGGCTTGAAGCCCATCTCGAAGGCCTTCTGGGTCACGAAGCGGGTCTGCGGCATCGGGCCGTCGAAGGCGTCGACCAGCACCAGCACCGAGTCGACCATCGACAGCACGCGCTCGACTTCGCCGCCGAAGTCGGCGTGTCCGGGTGTGTCGACAATGTTGATGCGCCAGGTTTCGCCATTGTTGTCCTTCCAGCGAATCGCCGTGTTCTTGGACAGGATGGTGATGCCGCGCTCACGCTCCAGGTCGTTCGAGTCCATCACGCGATCGGGCACCGCCGCGCGCTCGTCCAGGGTATGCGACTGCTTCAGCAGCTGGTCGACGAGGGTGGTCTTGCCATGGTCGACGTGGGCGACGATGGCGATGTTGCGCAGTTTTTCGATCGACATGCGGAATCGGCGCGACCTGTCGATCGCACCGCCTTGTGATGATGGTAAACCGGCAATTATAGAGGGTATTCGCGCGCAATACACAACAAGCTGAAGTCGGCTTCAGCTGGCCGGAAACCGCTTTGGCAGCGGGATGGCATCTTGTCGGGCATTATTACCCGCCATGCGTTCAGCTGGCACGGGCTTTCAGCAAGCCGTCCTGCTCAAGGTGTTTGCGCAGAGTCTGCATGCCGGTATCGGCAGGCCATCCGGCCCACTGGTCGACCAGCTTGCCGTGGCGGAACACATAGAAGGTGGGCATGGCCCAGCTGTTCAGTTTCGACCATTCACTGTCTTGCCAGGCGATGTGGATGGGCTGGTCGGGAAATTCCTTGTTCCAGGTTCTGGCAGCGGCAATCGAGTCGCTCTGGCTGGCAAGCCAGATGGCGTGTTCGGCAAACAACGGGCGCAGTTTCGGGTCCTGGTGGATGGCACGTGCCGCGTCCTGTGAAAAGTGGCAGGACGCGACGATGACGATGCGCAGCGGCGCGGAAAGATCGAACGCCTTGCGTGTCATCGTGTGGCCGTCATGCGCCAGTGACAGGGCCGTGGGTTGACCGGCCGGGAGGTTTGCCGGCGGACGCCAGTCAGGCAATGCGACGATGTCCATCCCGGGATGTGCTCGCGCCAGTTTCTGTGCGGCATCGAATTGACGGCTGCTCACCAGGGCGCGGTAGAGTCCGGTGTAATCGCGGTCGTCGCTCATGCCGCGGCGTTGCATTTCGGCGAGGTCCTGCCGCAACTTGTCGATGTATTTGGCTTCCGGGTTCCAGAAAACGACGTGTTCGGCCGCACGCTTGAGCAGGCGCAGGTCGGGACGATCGATCGATGCCAGGCGGCTCGCCGTTTGGTAGGGGGACATCAAGCGGTCGTAATGTTTGGCATGCCACGCGGCGCGCTGCGAGTCCGGCATGGAGCGATCAGGCCTTTGCAGCACCAGCTTGTCGTACTGCTGTTCGATGCGGCTTTCCGGACAGGTGGCGACATCGTGGCATCCGCGCGCCTTGGCGGCCGCGAGACGTTCGTGCTGGCGACGCGCCTGTTCGGCAGGTGTCAGGCCCTGTATCACGCTGCCGTAGTCGCCGAGGTCGAACAGGTCGAGAATCTTGACGATTTGCGAATGATCGAGTTCATTCTGCAAATCCTGATACGAAAACGTGCCGACGCCACGGGGCGTGAAAACCAGTTCCGCCAGAAAACGCTCGCGCCCACCCGGCGACAGCCATCCAAGCGGCGGGGCATTGCGTGGCGTTTGTTTCAGGTAGCGCGTCAGCTCCGCTTGTGAACGGATGACCGTCTGGCCCGTCGAAGCGGGCGATGCCGGCGTGGCCGTTTGCTGGCCCGTGTGTCCCATGGGCGACCATGCCACGGCCAATATCAGAAGCGCGGTCATCAAGCCGTTGCGCATGATGCTTTCCCGTTGTCGCCAGAGGCATTCATTCTGACGATCTGTGCGACGCCGGGCAAAGGAAGGTCAGTCGCGTGGCACGGAGGTGAAATTCAACTCGGTGTCCATTGCTTCGTGGACACTGCTCGCGATGATGCTGCATGCCGTGCCGACGGCGTCATTCCTGCCAGGTACCGTAGCTGCGCAGGCGCTGGTAGCGCTGTTCCAGCAAATCCGGCGTCGGCAAAGCCTGAAGCTGGTCGATTTGGTTGAGGATGACGGCTTTCAGGCGCACGGCGATGGAATGCGGGTTGCGATGAGCGCCGCCCAGTGGTTCGCGCACGATCTTGTCGATCAGGCCGAGTTCCTTGAGACGGTCGGCTGTCAGGCCCAGCGCCTCGGCGGCGTCTTTTGCCTTGTCGGCGCTCTTCCACAGAATCGATGCACAGCCTTCGGGCGAAATGACCGAATAGATCGAGTACTGCAGCATGTTCACGCGATCGGCGACGCCGATGCCGAGCGCACCGCCCGAGCCGCCTTCGCCGATGACCGTGGTGACGATCGGCGTACGCAGTTCGGCCATTTCCAGCAGGTTGCGGGCAATGGCTTCGCTCTGCCCGCGTTCCTCGGCGCCGATGCCGGGGTAGGCTCCGGGGGTGTCGATGAACGTGACCAGGGGCAGTTTGAAGCGTTCCGCCATCTGCATCAGGCGCAACGCCTTGCGATAGCCCTCGGGACGCGGCATGCCGAAATTGCGGCGCACCTTGTCTTTGGTCTTGCGCGCTTTCTGGTGGCCGATGATCATCATCGGGCGGCCGTTGATGCGCCCCGGACCGCCGACGATGGCGGCATCGTCGGCATACATGCGGTCGCCGGCGAGCTCGTGGAATTCGTCGCACATCACGTGGATGTAATCGAGCGTGTGGGGGCGTTGCGGATGGCGCGCCATCTGCGTGACCTGCCACGGCGTGAGGTTCTTGAAGATGT
>CAZSOU010000071.1:0-12608 GCA_964608595.1 uncultured Rhodanobacteraceae bacterium | reverse complement strand
GCCGGTCGCCGGCACCATGAATTGCATTCCGCCGCGCCCGGGGTTTCTGAAAGGCCTGCGCGAGTTGTGCACGCAACACGGCACAGTGCTGATTTTCGACGAAGTGATGACCGGTTTTCGCGTCGCGCTCGGCGGCGCGCAGGCGCATTATGGCGTGACGCCCGATCTCACCACCTTCGGCAAGATCATCGGCGGCGGCATGCCGGTCGGAGCCTACGGCGGCAAACGCACGCTGATGGAACAAGTCGCGCCCACCGGGCCGATCTATCAGGCCGGCACACTCAGCGGCAATCCGGTCGCCATGGCCGCCGGCCTGGCCATGCTGGAACTGATCCGGAGACCCCGCTTTTACGCCACGCTGGAACAGAAAGTCGAAAAACTCACCGACGGCTTGCAGGCCATCGCCGACGAGGCGGGCATCGCTTTCAGCCACAACCGCGTCGGCGCCATGTTCGGGCTGTTTTTCAATGCGGAAAAGGTTGAAACCCACGCCCAGGCCACCGCTTGCGACAGCGCCATGTTCAAGCGGTTTTTCCACGGCATGCTGGAGCGTGGCGTGTTTTTTGCGCCCTCGCCTTTCGAAGCCGGCTTCATGTCGGCGGCCCATGATGATCCACTCATCGACGCCACGCTGGATGCGGCACGCGACTGCTTGCAACGAGCACGCCACCGGTAACCGTCCGCTTTCTCTCGCCATGCCGGCGACCGGTAAATGAACGAAATCTGAGCCTCGGGTTCAGGTAACCGCGCGTGGCGATGTAGGCTATCCCGAGGAACTCGGGGATTTCAGCGTTGCACTCATGAAGGAGGGGAAAGATGGATAACTTCGGTTGGCCGGCCTGGGCTGGCGACGTCGGGGACTATCTGCCACGCATTATCGGCGCCATTGCCATACTCATCATCGGCTGGATTGTCGCCCTGATCTGCCGATCACTCACCCGCAAGGCCTTGAACCGGCTCAACGTCAACGAGCGACTTTCCAGCCAGGCAGGAGCCGGACTGGACATCAGCCGTATCGTGGCCAGTATCGTTTTCTGGGTCATCATGCTGTTCGCTTTGATCGGCATGTTCAATCTGCTGAACTTCCCGAGTGTGTCCAACCCGCTATCGGCGTTGGCGGCAGCCGTCATGCTGTATCTGCCACGCTTGTTGCTGGCGGCCATTCTGGCGGTCGTGGCCTGGCTTCTCGCCACCGTGGCTCGCAAGCTCGTCCGGCGCGGAATTGCTGCCACGAAACTGGAGCAGAAGCTTGCCGAAAGCAATGCCGGCAGTGACACGGCGCCCATGTCGCAAACCCTGGCCGACGTGGTCTTCTGGCTGATCATCCTGCTGTTTCTGCCGGCCATTGTGGCCGCTTTGCAGATGCACGGCTTGCTGTTGCCGCTCACCAACATGGTGCACGAGCTTCTGGGCTTCCTGCCCAATATCATCGCCGCCATTTTCATCGGCGGGATCGGTTATCTGATCGCCAAGGTATTGCGCAATCTGGTCACCAGCATTCTCAGCGTGACCCGGGTCGACAAACTGACCCAGGGCAAGGACGGCAAAAGCGGCATCAAGCTCTCCGGCCTCTGCGGCACGCTGGTCTTCATCCTGGTGCTGGTACCGGCGCTGATCGCCGCGCTCAACGCGTTGCAGATCGACGTGATCGCGCAACCAGCCCGGCACATGCTGAAGCTGCTCCTCGATGCCGTGCCCAACATTCTGGCCGCCGGCGTGATCGTGTTCATCGCATGGTTCATCGGCCGCTTCGTGGCCGAAATGCTGAGCCAGCTCCTGGCGCAGATGGGCTTCGACCGGTTGCCGGCACATCTGGGCTTCAAGCCGGGTGCGATCGAAACCGGACCCGACGGTTCGGCGCACATGACGCCGTCGCAGGTCGTGGGCCGCATCGCGCTGTTTTTCGTCATGGCCTTTGCCGTGGTCGAAGCCGCCAACCGGCTTGGCTTCAGCGGTGTCAACGGTCTGTTCGAACAACTGATCGCGTTTGGTGCGCAGGTCCTGTTCGGCTTGATCATCCTGGCGGTCGGGCAATGGCTGGCCAATCTGGCCGTGCGCGCCATCCGTCACACCTCCGGCAAGCACAGCGGTACGCTGGCAGCCATCGCGCGGATCGCCATTCTTGGTCTGGTGATCGCGATGGGTCTGCACGCCATGGGCTTTGCCGAAGCCATCGTCAACCTCGCGTTCGGTCTGACTCTGGGCGCTGTGGCGGTCGCCGTGGCACTGGCCTTCGGGCTGGGCGGTCGCGAAGCGGCATCGCGCATCACCAAGCGCTGGGCCGACGACTACCTGGAAGGGAAAAAGGACGACCCGTCACGTTTCGAGTGACAGGCCGGTTCGGAACAAGAAAACCGCAGCTTTCGAGCTGCGGTTTTCTCGTTTCAGGACTCGCGCATCGCAACGCCCCGAGTCCTCACTACCACTCGCCGTTATTGGGCATCGATGCCCACGGTTCGGCGGGTTCGAGTTTGCCGTCCTGCAACAGTTCGACCGAAATGGCGTCGGGTGATTTCACGAATGCCATGTGGCCGTCGCGCGGCGGGCGATGGATGGTGTAGCCCATGTCCATGAGATGCCGGCAGGTGGCGTAGATGTCGTCCACACGGAATGCCAGATGGCCGAAATTGCGCGCGTTGCCGTAATCTTCGTCCGAGTTCCAGTTCCAGGTCAGCTCGATTTCCGCCTCGGGACTGTCGGGCGCCGACAGGAAAATCAAGGTGAACTCGGCTTCGGGAACCTCTTGGCGACGCACTTCGCGCAGACCAAGTCCTTCGCAATAAAAACGCAAAGACTCGTCGACGTCACGGATTCTCACCATGGAATGGAGATATTTCATGAGACGGATGCTCCGGCTGGGACAAAATGGGTGTCGTAGCGTGATTGACCGGCGTCGCGAAACGTCACGACCAGCACGTCGCGGTGCGCGGGGAGCGTCGGGTCCAGTGGCTCGACGGCCGTCACGCCATGATAAACGCGGTGATCGTCAAGCCACGTGGCGTCCATCGGCTCCGCCAGCGTGAAGCTGCCCAGTTCACGGCGATCGGCAGCGTAGACGGTGGTCGTGCCGCGGGCGATGTTGGTGCGATCCACCATCAGCACCAGCACGTAATCCACACCGTCGCGATGCACCCCCTCCGGCGTCGGCTGGCCGGCGCTTCCGGCATCGGCTTCGATGCGAAATTGATGCACTTCCACATGCCATTCGCGCACCTTTGGCGACATCGCGCCGAAAACGCGATGGCAGCAGTCGAGCACGGTACGCATGGTCGCGCCATCGCCAATGGCCGGTTCAACCGGTTCGAACCAACGCTCGACGCCACCATTCAACCGGTTGTACGACCTGGCCTGGTAATGCGGCTGGTGCGCCTGACGCAGCACGCCGGTTTCGGTATTGGCCGCAAACACGGCATGACGGCGCCGGCGGTAGCGGCCGTGATCGGCCATGTAGTGATCTTGCTTGAGGCGATTCCAACTGTCGGCAAATTCCTGCCAATCGTCCAGCCCCCCATGGCGCAACAGGATGTCGCGCATGGTCACGCCGGGCAACAACACGAAACCATCGCGCGTGATGGTGGTTTCCAGGGACGGTTCGGCGGTTACGGACTCGGATGACACGGCAGATTTTCCGGCGCAGTGGAAAGCTCACGATGGCGTCACCGAGGCGATGTTTCAATGCCGCGCGTCGATCGACATCCACCACTTCGGTGACGAACGGGCTTCGTGCATGGCTCCGCAACCATGACGCCGCGTTTCCGGATGATCAGCAGGGGCACCGCGTTGCGGTCAATCGAGGAACAGGTCGGGCATCAACGGGGCGCCGGGCTGGACGGCATAGGCGTCCAGATCGGTCACGCCTGCTTCGCGCAGCACTTCGTCGTCGATGCAGAATCGGCCCGTGAATTCGCGCGCGTTCCTGCACAGGATTTCATGCGCGGCATCGGCCACGATTTCCGGCTTGCGGCAATTTTCCGGTGTCACCCTGCCACCGAGCATGGCGACAGCGGCGGTCGCGATCACGGTGCGCGGCCACAGCGCATTGACGGCAATGCCGGCCGGCGCCAGTTCCGCGCTGAACCCCAGCACGCACAGACTCATGCCGTATTTGGCCATGGTGTAGGCGGTGTGATCCCTGAACCATTTCGGATCCAGGTCGGGTGGCGGCGACAGCATCAGTACATGTGGATTGGCCGCCTTTTTCAGGTAGGGCAAACACGCCTGGGTGGTGACGTAGGTTCCGCGTGCGTTGACCTGCTGCATCAAGTCGTAGCGCTTCATCGGCGTGTCTTCGATGCCGGCAAGCCAGATGGCGCTGGCGTTGTTGACCACGATGTCGATGCCGCCGAAGTGATCGGCGGTTTCCGCCGCTGCTTCGGCCACGCGGTTTTCATCGCGAATGTCCACCTTGAGTGGCAGGGCCTTGCCGCCGGCGGCTTCGATCTCGGCGGCGGCGGTATGAATCGTGCCCGGCAGTTTCGGATTCGGCACCGCGCTTTTGGCGGCAATGGCCACGTTGGCTCCGTCACGCGCGGCACGCAGGGCCATGGCCAGGCCAATACCCCGCGAGGCGCCGGTGATGAACAGGGTTTTGCCAGCCAGTGTGGTCATGTCGTGTGCCTCGAACCATGGGATTTCATGGAGTCTAGCGCACCGTACGCACGCGCAGGGTCGTCGCGATCAGTTGCGCTGAAACCGTGGCAGCACGTCACGCAGCCAGGCCAGGCGCTCCAGGGGGTCGGTCATTTCCAGCAATTGCTGGCGCTCACCGTCATCCAGAGGCAACAATTCGCCGAGCCGAAAACCGACCCATGCCGCATCGTCGTAACAGGTTTCGGGCGCCTTGCGCCACGGCGGTGCCAACTGCTCGACCAGTCGACGCAAAATGGTTTCCAGCAGCCCGAATTCAGCTGGCAGCGGCATGGCATCGACCTCATCCCAACACTCGACGTCGCCGCGCAACTGGCCATCATCGCGGACACGCGCCTGACGCACACGAAAACGGGCGTCGCCCTCGGCAACAATGCCGAGAATGCCGTCCTCGGTGGTGAAGAAGTCGGTGATGCGTGCCAGCGTTCCCACGGCGGCCGGCGCCGCCGGGCCACCGGCCTCTTGTCCCTGAAGAATCAGACACACCCCGAAACGTTTTTCCGCACGCGTGCATTCACGCACCAGATCCAGATAACGCGGCTCGAAAATGCGCAACTCCAACGGGCCGCCGGGAAACAACACCGTCGCCAGCGGAAACAGCGGAGTATCAATCAAAAGCGAGGAAGCACGCGCCATGGAACCAGTGTAACCACATCACGCATCACGGGCGTTTTCGCTGCGCGGCCGGACCAGCACGCGCACCGCGACCAGCCCCAACTCGTAGAGCAGACACATCGGTATCGCCAGCATGATCATGGAGGTGACGTCCGGTGGCGTGACCACGGCCGACACGGCAAAGGCACACACGATGGCGTAGCGGCGCCAGCGTCGCAATTTGTGGATATCGACGATGCCGACGGCGGCCAGCATCACCACCACCACCGGTACTTCAAAACACATTCCGAAGGCGAAAAACATCAGAACCACGAAGTTCAGGTAGTGGTTGATGTCGGTCATCATTTCCACCCCCGCCGGTGTCACCGCAATCAAGAACTTGAATGCCGCCGGCAACACCAGGAAATACGCGAACGCGCAACCCAGGTAAAACAACGCCATCGCCGCCACCAGCAGCGGCCGTGCCAGACGTTTCTCGCTGCGATACAGGCCCGGACTGACGAACGCCCAGAGCTGATACAGAATCATCGGCATGGTGATGAAAAGCGACGTGTACAGCGCCAATTTCAGCGGCGTGACGAACGGGCTGGTGACCTGCGTGGCAATCAGGTGAGCCCCGGCGGGCAAGCGCGCAACCAGCGGCGCGGCCAATCGCGTGTACAGGTCATCGGCAAAAGGCAACAGCGCCACCAACACCACCAGCACGGTGACTGCGGCCTTGAGCAGGCGCGAACGCAATTCGATCAAGTGCGAAAAAAGCCCCTGCTCGCTCGCGGCCGATTCGCGGTCAACCCTTGCCATGATCGGCTCCGGCAGCATTCACATCCGATGACGGCATCGCGTCGTCCGGCGTTGTCTCCGTTGCGTCCCGGTCAGTTTCCTGCAGCCCTTTCAGGCTTTCGGCGCGCGCTTTGTGCATCTCGTCCTGCAGACGATGCAGGGTTTCGTTGGCTTGGGCCTGCGCCGCTTCGGCATCGGCGGCCGCCTTGCGCGCGGCACTGCGGATTTCCTCGATTTCCAGCTCGCGCTCGACTTCCGCGCGCACGCTGTCCCAGCCGCTGCGCACGCGACGGATCAATGCGCCCACCGTACGCGCCGCGCCCGGCAGTTTTTCGGGACCAAGCACCACCAGCGCAATCAGCGCCAGCAGGAGCAACTTGCCCAGGCTGAAATCGAACATCCCGTGAGAATCCCGCGACGCTTACTTCGACGAGGAGCTGTCGTGCGATTCCTGTTTTTGCGTGCCGTCGGCACTTGCCTGCGCATCGCTCTCGTGCGCCTCGTCGGATGCATCGCCCTTGTCGTCGCCGTGCAACGCCTTCTTGAACTCGCGCACGGCATTGCCCAGATCCGGACCGATCTTGGTCAGCTTGCTGGTGCCGAACAACGCCAGAACGATGATCAACAGGATGAGCCAATGCCAAATACTGTCTAAACCCATAAGTACCTCTGGCGGGATTGCGGCGCGGAGCGTGTCCGCCCCGCGGCTTTCCGCCTGTTTTCAATAGGTTTCAAGGATACTCTGTTCCGCGCGCCTTGGGTGATCACGCGCGCACACGCTTTTGCCGGCATCGCCGCGACGCCGGCAAAAGCGCATGGCTGCGCATCGTGCGGGTGTTCAGTCGCCTGAACCGGCGTTGCCGGATGTGGCGCTCGTCGCGGCAGACGTGGTCGTGCCGGTCGTGGCAGGCGCCGCATGGCCACCGCTGTAGCGGGCCAGACGATCGCGGAAGGTCGCCATGGGTCCCGGTACGTTGCTGACACCGCCTTCGAAAATGCGACGTGGCGTCATGCCCGATCCGTATACGGCGGCGTTGTCGTCGTAATCGATCGTGACCGCCGTTCCATCCAGCGCCACACCGGCAAACAAGCCGCGCGAGCGTGAATAGGAATAGATCTCGGCGTGCATCTGGGCATCGGTCGCCGCATGCGCGTTACGGCCGACGGGACCGGCTGCCACCGCCGCATTGGCGCCCAACGTGAACTTGCCGTTGACGATGCCGTTGACGCCGCGCTGGGTGCGAAACACCAACACCACATCCGTGGATGACACGCCCGCCTGAAAGCCGACGCTGCCACCCGTCATGTCCACGAACACCGGATACGACCAGGTTCCGTCGCTCAAACGCACCGACACCAGACCTTCGCCATGCCGTCCACCGAAAATGAAGCCGGCCTTGATGACATCCGGCACCACCGCAACGGCTTTGGCGTTGCGCAGCAAATCCTGCGGAATGGCGCGGTCCGGGGTGCTTTCGATCTTGTCGAGCACCTGGATGGCGCGATTGGCCAGCTTCAGGCTCTCGGTGCGATCGGAACTGTCCGCGGCCTGCACGGCCACCGCCGGCATGCAGGCCAGCAGCACGCCGGCGACCAGAATCTTGAAGGGTGTACGCATGATGCCAGTCTCCTGTTGAGAAACGAGGGAATGCCGCAAAGTGTGCCACCTTGTGTCAGACTGCGCGCGGCTCGTCGAGTTCTGCACGCATGTCGATGACAAACCATTTCACGGGGTTGGGCGAAAATGTTCCCGCCAGCCTAACCGGCACAGGTGTACTGCTGGTTAATCTGGGTACGCCCGACGCCCCGACGGCGACCGCGCTGCGACCCTACCTCGCGGAATTTCTCTCCGATCCACGCGTCATCGAAATACCGCGCTGGAAGTGGTGGCCGATCCTGCAAGTGATCTTGCGCATCCGTCCGCGGCGGTCGGCGCACGCCTACCGCCGCATCTGGACGGAGAAAGGCTCCCCGTTGCGCTTTTTGAGCGAAGCGTTGAGTGATGCCGTACGGGACGAACTCGAACGCCGTGGCCACGATGTCAAAGTCGCCCTCGCCATGCGCTACGGCCATCCACGGATCGCCAACACCATCCACGCGATGCAACGCGAGGGCGTCGGCCGATTGCTGGTACTGCCGCTTTACCCGCAATACTCCGCCACCAGCAGCGGCAGCGTCGTCGACGCCATCGCCGATATGCTGAAAACCACCCGCTGGCCGCCCGCGCTGAAGCTGATCGGCGACTACCACAACCATCCCGGCTATCTGGACGCGCTCGCCGAAAGCGTGCGAGAACACTGGCAAAGTCATGGCCGGGGCGAACGCCTGCTGATGAGCTTCCACGGCATCCCCCAACGCTATGCGCGCGCGGGCGATCCGTACTTTGCGCAATGCCACGCCACAGCCCAAGGCCTGCGCGAGCGGCTCGGCATGGATGAAAGCGACGCATTGCTCAGCTTTCAATCGCGCGTCGGGCGCGAGCCCTGGCTCACGCCCTACACCGACGTCACTGTGCGCGAGCTGGGCAAACAAGGCGTCAAACGCATCGACGTCATCTGCCCCGGCTTCGCCGTGGACTGCCTGGAAACGCTGGAAGAAATCGCCATGCAGAACCGTGACTTTTTCCGCGACGCCGGCGGGGAACAACTGTGCTACATCCCGGCATTGAACGCCCGCCGCGCGCACATCAGCGCCTTGTGTGACATCATCGGAACCGCCTTGCCGTAGAAGCGCATCGTCCCGGGGCTTGATGACATCGCCCGCCATCGTGCATGCGATGCACTCCTGCCGCCAGACTCAACTCGCGGCCGGTTTGCTCTCGCCGCCCGCAGCGGGTGCGGGTGCGGGTGCGGGTGCGGGTGCGGGTGCGGGTGCGGGACTGGACGCCCCGTCGTCACCGGCAAGGTTGCGCTTCTTGTCGCCGCTTTTCTTGAAATCGGTCTCGTACCAGCCGGTTCCGGCCAGGCGGAACGACGGTGCGGTGACCTGACGGTGCACGTTCGGTTTGCCGCACTGCGGGCAAACCTCGGGATCGGGGTCGGACATTTTCTGCAGGCGGTCGAAATGATGGCCGCACGACTCGCAGGCAAAAGCGTAAATGGGCATGGAAAGGTTTCTCCGTGAACGACGCCGCCCCGGCCACCACTGCGAGCAACGCCCGGGACAAGCGCGATTTGTTTATGGTGGCGACATGGGCGATTTCAAGAGAAACCACCCTGCAACGGCAAGTCATTGCCGCAATAATACGCCGCATGGCCACCTCGGTTCCTTCCGCCGGCATGATGGGCACGTTGCGC
This sequence comes from uncultured Rhodanobacteraceae bacterium, assembly GCA_964608595.1. Lineage (GTDB taxonomy): Bacteria > Pseudomonadota > Gammaproteobacteria > Xanthomonadales > Rhodanobacteraceae > Oleiagrimonas. The sequence goes on along the minus strand of CAZSOU010000071.1, from coordinate 3,270 downwards.
CCGATTGCCTCGCTGCTGATCAGCACCGCTTTTCTGCTGGCCAGCATCGGCCTGCTGGGCACGTTGATCCCGCTGCGCGGCCTCCAGGAGGGGTTCGGCGGCGGCCTGATCGGCGCCCTGGCCGGCATCTATTACGCCGGTTTTCTGGTCGGCACCTATGTCATTCCGCCACTGGTACGACGCGTCGGCCACATCCGTGCCTTCGCGTTCGGCGCAGCCTGCGTCGCGGCCGTTGCGCTGTTGCATGCGCTGGCGAGCTGGCCGTGGTTGTGGCTGCTGCTGCGTCTGGTCGACGGCATCATGATGGTGGGCCTGTACGCCATCATCGAAAGCTGGCTCAACGCGCACGCGCCGGCCAGGCATCGCGGCTCGATATTCGCGATCTACATGATGGTCAATTCCGGCGGTCTGGCACTTTCGCAATTGCTGCTGCGCATCGACGCGCAACCCTTCGTGCTGTTCACGGTCGTGGCGCTGCTGGCGCTGGCCGCCACCGTACCGGTGGTCCTGACGCATCAGCCGCAACCGGAGCCTCAGAGCGCGCCACGCCTCGCACTCAAGCGATTGTTCCATCTGGCACCAACCGCCGGCGTCGGCGCCCTGTTGGCCGGGCTGGCGCTGGGCGCGTTCTACGGTCTGGCACCGGTATACGCACGCCATATCGGCTTCGACAACACCGGCATCAGCACCTACATGACGCTGGCCATTCTCGGCGGCGCATTGATGCAATGGCCACTGGGCTACCTGTCCGACCGCATCGACCGCCGCCTGGCATTGGCGGTCGTCGGCGCCCTGGCCTGCGTGCTGGCGATATGCCTGTGGGTCGTCGGCGGCCACAAGTGGGCCGCCATCGCGTTGATCTTCACCTACTGCGGCATGGCCTTCGCCATCTACCCGATGGTGGTCGCGCACCTGGTCGACTACCTGACCCCCGAAGAACTGCTCGCCGCCAGCGCCAGCGTATACCTGCTCTACGGCGCCGGCTCCGCCCTCGGCCCGCTGCTGGCCGGCGCGGCCATGCAATGGTTCGGCGGCCCGCTGTTGCCACTATGGTTTGCACTCAACACCGGCCTGCTGGCCATCTACGCCACCTACCGCTACCGCGCCTTCCGCCGCGAACAAGTGGACGAAAACAACTTCCGACCGATGCTGCGCACCACTTCGGCAGTGTTGGAGATGATGCCGGAAGCGCAAGCGGACGACATGTCGACCAAAACGCCAGTTGAATCGTAGGAGGGGATCGCCTTGCCCGCATTCGATTGACGCCTCCCCTTCGTATTCCACCCTGGATGTGGTACGGAGCCAACCTCCCATCCATACACGATGCTTCCCAATCACTCATTCACTTGATCATAAGAAGAATACCAAAAGTTACCAGGTTCCTGAGTGAATGAATGATTGAAACATGAATATACGAATTAGATCCCGTTGCATCACATATGATAAAAGCGTAAGCAAAAACGAGACCTGTCATGAATGCATAAAAAATATAATACAGACTGTACCAGTGGGCAGCGCCGAAAATCATTGCCGATAAAACGACACATTGCCAGGTCGATATATTTCGCATGCGCCCCAGCAAACGCAGTGGAAGCCATTGATACATGAACGTTTCCAAAAGAGGCGCAACCATACATACGATAAATATCGTACTCAGTGAATTACCAGAAAATACTGGTCGACTATATCCGATCGAGTTGGTGCCAAATGACGCGACTACTGATACCGGTACCACGACTATGAATGACATAAATATCATTATAAATATAAATACAGGAACACCTTGATCTCTAATCCAAGTATCAAATTGGCCCAATATGAAATTTACTATTTTTATATTTTTCATATATAAATATAGACGTTATACTTGTGCAAAATTCAATACACCACTTGCATCATGAACTTCAGCTACATCATATTGTAAATAGCCATAAAAATACCTTGGGGAGCCGAGTTTATTGCGATATATGTAATTTATATTCATTTATCAGTTAGTGTAAAAACAAACTACATGAAATCTATTTCAATTTAGTTTTTGCGAAAGAATGCGATCCATATCTAAAATGCGTACACGGGCCATTACCTCAATCACTCGAATTTACTGCTTTGGATGGGTAACAAAATAATTCATTCCCGAAATAAAATTCGGATCACTGGCATCCGCATCGGTTGATAGAGTCCGTTTATTACATAAATATTTTATTAATCTTCGATATTTCATAATAAGGACCATCAATGATGAATTTATTACCACAAGGAGAAATAAATACATTTTGCGAATTGAATCGTAATAACCTGTGTGAATCAGGCTTGAAACACATACCACCATTGCATGCCACGTAATTATCGTCTGCCAGCTTTTGAGTCACATACTTTAGAGATTCACCTGTCACATAAATACGAGATATAGCTGTTGCTCGCCAGTTCCCTAACACGCCTCCTAAAGCACCTATTATTATTCCATATGAAACGTTCTCGTTAATTATGTAATGTGACACAATTAAAGCGATAACTATAAGCAAGCAGGAGAAGGAAACTTTCCATATATCTTGCATCTGCTTAAATAGACTAAGACGTTCTATTTTTGATATATTGGTCATGGCATTACTAACGCAAATTTGACAAAAAGAGAGATTCTTCGTGCCAAAAATAAGAGCACGAAGCATCGATTATCGCCTATTTACAACTTTGAAATTGCCCAGCCCGCAACTCCTCCGATTACGGCTCCTACACCGGCTCCGATAGCGGCTCCCACAGGGCCACCAACACACATGCGTACCATGGCCCCGTCTTCAGCACCTTCCGTACCGCCAAGGTAACTTCCGACACCGCCCAAAAACAGCTCAGGTACGTTCACCATACCACCGGAAACCATATCTACCTGATCTACTGTCATTGCTTGCATTTTCTATTCCTCGTTTATAACCCGAGAGTATCAAGCCGCCTCGGATTCGGCTATTCCACCACTTCCATTTCTTGGAGTTTTGAAGGAATGAATTGCACCGAGCCGTTTACGGCTGTCAGAACACGTTGTGCACTAGCCGCCGTTTCCGGTCGATGCGCAATCACGATGCGCGTGAGCTTCAGCCGCTGCACGGCTTCGTTGACCTGTTTCTCACGCGCCACATCCAAATGGCTGGTCGCTTCATCCAGCACCAGCAATTTCGGTTTTCGATACAGGGCTCTGGCCAGAATGACCCGCTGCTTCTGCCCGCCGGACAGGCTGGAACCCATGTCGCCGACCAGGCTTTGATAGCCCATGGGCATGGC
>CAZSOU010000070.1:0-12809 GCA_964608595.1 uncultured Rhodanobacteraceae bacterium | reverse complement strand
TGACTGGTTCGCCTGCAGGAAACCCCGAAAAACCGCGGATCATCGGAGTTTCCTGCGGGAGGGGCCGGTGGCCCCGACAGGATGTGCCGCATGATCCGTCGGGGCCGCCGGCCCCTCCCACAAGGGTCGCTCCAGGGTGCGACGGCCCCCCGCGGAAGCGCATCGCATGCGCGACCGCCGTACAACCCAATCAGGCCGCGCCGTTGTCGCGCATCAGATGCGCTCTTGCATTCGCACGGGTAACCACATCGTCACGCGCAAACCGCCCTCGTCGCGATTAGCCAGCACCAATCGCCCGCCATGCGCTTCGGCGATCTCGCGCGCCAGCGCCAGACCGAGCCCGGTGCCCGAGCGTTTGGTGGAATAAAACGGCAACAGCGCCTGTCCCAATACCGTCTCGCTCATGCCCGGGCCACGATCGGAAATATCGATGCGCCAGCGATGGCCGAGAAGGCTGATCTGCAACGTGACATCCTCGTCCGCGCTGCCCGACTCGTGTGCGTTCTTGATCAGGTTGATCAACACCTGCTCCACCTGCCCGGCATCGAACAGACCCTTCGATGTCGGCATGTCGCCCGTCAAACGGAATTGGCAATGCCTCGCCAACGACTCCAGGAACACCGGCCATTCCACCGGTTGCGGTTGCGGCTGGGGCAACTTGGCGAAACGCGCATAACCGTCGACAAACCCGTGCAGATGTCGCGCACGCTCGCCGATGCTGGCAAACACGCCCGGCAGGCGCTCGGTATCGGCGCGCCGCGCCAGCTCCGCGCCGGAATGCGCCAGCGACGAAATCGGCGCCAGCGAATTGTTGAGCTCGTGGGTGATGACCCGGATCACGCGCTTCCACGCGGCCACTTCCTGCCGCGCCAACTCGCGCGTCATGCGCCGAAACAGGTACAACCGCTGCGGGCGTCCTTGCAGGCGGAACGAACGCTGCGAGATGTGAAACACTTCCTCGCCGCCCTCCATCTCCACGGAAAACAGCGTATCCTCGCCGGCCGCCACACCTTGTTGCATGGCCTCGGGCGAACGTTCCAGCAGTTTCGAAAAATCCATGCCGGCGAGGCTCTTGCCGTCGTTGAACAAATGCCGCGCAGCCAGGTTGGAATAGCTGACACGATGATGGTTATCGGCCAGCACCAGCGCCACGGGCGTGTTCTGCACCACGGTTTCCAGCAACAGCTCACGCTCGGTCAACTGCTGGCGCTGTTTGCGCAATGTCCGCCCCAGCGCATTGTGCATGCGGATCAAATCGCCCAATTCGTCCTTGCGTTCGATGGCGATGGAAAAACTGAAGTCGCCGTCGCGATAACTGGCCACCGCCCCTTCCAGCGCCCGCGCCATGCGAGCCAGCGGCCGCATGCTGCGATGCCCCAGCCACAAGGCCAACGGCAGCAAAACGATGATCGTCACCAACAGCCACACCAGTGTCGCCTGTGGCCATGTCACCGGCCCGAACCCCATCGCCAGCGCTGCCCATGCAGCCAATTGCGGTATCGGCCACACCGACAGCGCCAGATATACCAGCGCACCGAGCAACGCGGTGAATACCAGCAACAGGCTTTGGCGTCCTTCGAGGGAAATCAGGCGCATGGGACTTCCTGTGGCGATGGGCAGGGGTTCGCGGGACCGGGCGTGCTAGGTCGTTACGAGAGCCACCCTACACGACTCGGGCCGGAACGACGGAGGTAATGGAGCACCGGACGCCGATGGTTCAACTGTTCATGCCATACCGCTGCATGCGCCGATACAACGCCTGCCGCGACAAGCCCAGCGCCTGTGCGGCATGACTGACGACGCCGTCGTGGTCGGCCAGGGCCTTTTCGATCGTCTCGCGCGAGGGCTCGTCCAGATTGCGCGTGGCCGGCGCCGCAACGCGTTCGGGAAGATTCAGATGCTCCACCTCGATCGGCGCGTCGCCGGCCAGCAAGCGAGCACGCTCGATGGCATTTTTCAGCTCGCGCACGTTCCCCGGCCAACTGTAGGCGGTCAATGCGTCGCGCGCCGATTCGGTCAACCGGCCACCGGCAAGAAAGTGCTCGGCCAGCGGCAGCACGTCATCGGTACGTTCCGCCAACGGCGGGACGTTGATGTCGATCACGTTGAGGCGGTAATACAGATCCTCGCGAAACTCGCCCTCGGCAATCATGGACGAGAGGTCGGCATTGGTGGCGCTGACGATGCGTACCCGTGCCGTGCGCGTGCGTGACGAGCCCAGACGCTGAAACTGCCCGGTTTCGATCACGCGCAGCAATTTCACCTGCCCCGACAGAGGCAAATTGCCGATTTCATCCAGAAACAACGTGCCGCCGTCGGCCGCTTCGAAACGCCCTTCGCGCGCCTGGTTGGCGCCGGTATAGGCGCCGGCATCGGCGCCGAACAATTCGGCCTCGATCAAATCGGTCGGCAAGGCGCCGCAGTTGACCGCCACGAACGGCCCGTCAGCCACGCCGGAATTGCGATGCACGATTTCGGCGATGCGCTCCTTGCCCGCTCCGTTGGGGCCCGTCACCAACACCGGCACATCGGACTTGGCCACCTTGCCGGCCAGCTCCACCGTGCGCGCCATGGCATCGGAGGCGAACACCAAGCCGGTCAGATCGTAATCGTGCTGCAACACGGCGCGACGCTGGTGACGCTCGCGCCGCGTGCGCGTCACCTCGCGCGTGGACTCGGACAACTCCAGCAGGTTTCCCACCGTGGTCAAGAGCCTGGCGTCGTCCCACGGCTTGGAGAGATAGTCGGCCGCCCCCGCCTTGACCAGCTCCACCGCCGTTTCCAGATGCGTCCACGCCGTCAGCAAAATCACCGGCAGATCCGGGTACTCGTCGCGGATGGCACGAAACAGCTTCACGCCTTCTTCGCCCGAGGTGGTATCGGTGGTGAAATTCATGTCCTGGATCACCACATCCACGCGCTCGCCGGCAAGCTTTTCCAGCCCCTCGCCCGGCGTCATCGCGACCAGCGGCCGAATGTCGTGAAGCGTCAGCAACAGCGACAGCGCCTCGCCCACGGACGGGTTGTCGTCGATGATCAATACACTGCGCATGTTTTTTCTTCCCATGCACCTTTCGATGCGGCAACGGAGAAAAAGGTTGTCATGACTTCAAGCATGGTTGATGCATCGTCCACACCGCCTTGCTGTACATGCAGTTGCATATCCTAACCTCCGGCATTGTCACGCACTGCGCGTCGCCACCATCGGCGGTACACGTGCGGCGCGCAGGGCCGGGCTGAGCACGGCCAACTGCCCCAGGAGCCACAATGCCACCGCGCCGATCGGCAAGTACCACCACGGCATGCGCGACAGCTCGTAATGCTGCATCAGAACAAGGTTGAGCGCGAACGCCAGAATCATGCCCAGCACCACACCCACCGTCACGATCAGGAAATTCTCGGTCTGGAAATAGCGCAGGATGTCGCCGCGCGTGGCGCCGATGGCGCGGCGAATGCCAATGCTGCGCGTGCGCTGGCCCACCCAGAAACTGGCCAGCCCGCCGATGCCCAGCGCGGTCACGAACAACAACCCCAGCGCCGCGGCCAGGAGCAGATCGACCATGGTGGCGTCGCGGCTGAAATAATCGGCGCGCATGGCGGCATAGGTTTGCACGTTGTCAGCCGTCAAATGACGATCCGGCTTGCGCTTGTCGAGTGCGGCCAACGCTTCCTTCATCACGCGCGCACGATCGGCGGGCTTGCTGCGCAGCGCGAACCAGGTGCGGCCCCGGACGGGCTCGACGGGCAGCAGCACCGACGCATCGCTGTTGCCGTGACTGTCGAAACCAGCGCGGTGCAGATGTGCCACCACGCCCACGATGCGGGTACCGTAGCCATGCACGATGCCGCTGCCGCCGAAGTACACGACTCGCCCCACCACCTGCCCCGGATGCGCGGGATACAACCGCTCGGCAAAGGCCCGGCTGACAATGATGGCCGGCGCATCGACCGGTCCGTCGGGTTTCGCCGACAGGTATTCGTCGGCATGGAAATCGCGCCCGGCCACCAACTTCAGGCCAAGCGTTTGCAACATCTCCGGCCCGCCGGAATAGACATCCGCCTCCGCGCAGCCCGGCACCTGGATGGAACGCGCCTTCTTGACCGCCTGGATCGCCTGCAGACTGGTGCACCCACCCGAGGAATGCTGGCTGTGCGAAAACGGCACGTTGCTGACGATGGCGGCCGATTGCACGCCCGGCAGTTGCCGCAGCGCCGCCACATCCGCCTTGTGCAACGCAAGCGCATGGGCGCCGGCGCCGAGGTCGTTGAAATGCACGATGGACAAGGCGCTTTCATCCAGCCCGCTGGGCACCATGATGCGGTCGATGCGCTGCACGATCAGGAACACGGCATTGCACACGATGGCGCAGGTGAACGCCACCTGCAGCGCCAGCAACGTGCCGGTCAGCTTGTGCCGGCGCAGCGTGGAGAGGATCGGTCCGAGTTGCATGATTCACTCCCTCACAGTGTTTTCAGTTGCATGGCCGGCGCAATGCGGCACGCGCGCCACGCCGGCAGCAAACCGGCCAGGATGCTGACCGCGATGGCCAGCAATACCGTGGCCACCAGCATCGAGCTGTCCATCTGCGCCAGATGCGCGTAATCGTCGGGCCGCTGGCGCACGCTCCACAGGCCCAACTCGGCGATGCCGATGCCGAGCAGCCCGCCGGTCAGACCGATCAACGCCGATTCCACACCGAACTGCACGAAGATGTCGCGTCGCCTCGCGCCCAACGCCCGCCGCACACTGATCGCGCCGCTGCGGCGCAGAAACTTGGCCAGCAGCAAGGCGACGATGTTGACCATGCACACGAACAGGAAACCCAGCGCCAGCCAGGTCTGCAAAATCACGTCGTTGGGCACCATGCCCTGCCGTTGCAGCCACGCCATCAAACCGTACAGCCGCGCATCCTCGGGCGGGCGCTGATAACGTCCGAGGGCTTTTTGCTGCGCCGAATAGTTGACCAGAAACCGGCGATACGCGGCCACCTGCCGCGGCGTATCCAGCTGCACCCAGAAATTGAGCCAGCTGCTGGTCGGGCTGGTCAGCGGCTCCTTGCCCGGATCGCCCCAACTGCTTGTCCAGTTGGTGTCCATGCCCATGTGAATGGCCGTCGACAAGGGCAGAAAGAACTTGTCCGCATCATCGAACGACGCGCTGATGGCGTAGAACAACGGTTCGGGTTGCCAGCTCCCGATCACGCCGACCACCTGGAAATCATGCTTGCCCAGGTGCACCACCTTGCCTGTCGCATGCGCGCTGCCGAACAGCTTGCGGGCAAACTTTTGCGTCAACACCACCACCGGCGCGCCATCGGCATCGGCCTGCGTCGACCACGGCCCGCCGTCGACAAACGGCACCCCGAACATGGCGAAAAAATCGCGCGTGGTGAAGCTTCCGCCCACCGATTCGGATTGCACGCCGGATCGCGCGGGATGCGTGGTCAGATAACCGCGCGCCATCGCCGCCTGGCGCACGCCCTTGCGCGCATCCAGAAGCGCCTTCGCATCCGGCCAGGTCAGCGCCGCGTTCGCTCCGTGTCCGATGCTCTCCGGATCGATTTTGTAACTGAGCGGCAACGGGTTCAAAAACGGCCGATACAAATGCGCACTGCGCCCCGGCAACGGATCGCCGCTCATCACGTGCAATACGGTCATCATGGTCATGCTGGCGCCAATACCCAGACCCAACGCCAACACCATCAAGCCGGTCATGATCCAGTGCCTGCGCAAGCTGCGCCAGGCCAGATTGAAGTAGTAGCCGAACATCACCTTCGCTCCCCCTCGCCGCCCGTTTTCACGCTCCCGCCGGTGTTGTGTTTTGCATGCGTCCGCGGGTTCATCACACACTCCTTGTCGCAACGACGGGCGGCACATGCGAGGCTCGCAGGGCCGGGCCGAGGACGGCCAGCTGGCCGAGCAGCCACAATGCGATTGCACTGATCGGCAGGTAGTACCAGGGCATCCGGCTCAACTGATAGTGCTGCATCAAATACAGGTTGATGCCGAACGCAAGGATGATTCCGAGCACGACGCCGAGGCTGCTCAGCAGGAAATTCTCGGTCTGGAAGTACTGCATGATGTGGCCGCGAGTTGCGCCCAGCGCGCGGCGAATGCCGATCTGCCGTCGCCGCTGGCGCACCCAGAAACTGCTCAGGCCGACGATGCCGAAGGCGGTCACCGCCAGCATGACCACGCAGACCAATACCAGTATCCACACCATGGAACGGGTACCGGCGAACGCGCTGTGGCGAATGTCGGAAAACGTCTGGCCGTTGACGACGGCGCCGGGCGACAACCTCTGCAACGTATCGGTGGATATACGCAGAACCTTGTCGATGTTTTCTGGCGTGGTGCGCACGATGTAATCGGTCAGCGCCGCATCCGGCCCCGACGGGAAAAAGGTGGCGTAGTAGGCGGCATCACGCAAACCGCGCGCATGTCCCGGCCGCACGACATTGGCGATGACACCAACGACCGTGTAAGGATGCGAGCCGGCGAGCCACAGCCGCTGGCCGATGGCATCGGCATTCGGCCACAAGTGCCGTGCAAGGGCGCGGGTCACGATCACGACAGGCGCACCGGGCATGCGCGTATCTTCCATGCTCGCAGTGGCGTATTCGCTGTCGTTGAAAAATCGCCCTTCGAGCAACTTCAGTCCGAATGCCTTCGGGCCGCCCCGCGTGAACATGTAGCGCGACGCACCCACCCGAACGGCCTCACCCTGGCTTTGCGACTTGGTGGACACACCGTCGGTCCACAGGCCGCTGCCGAACGGCACCGTGGTGCTGGCCGCCGCTTCGATGACGCCGGGAATGCGTCTCAGGGCAGCCAGGTTGCGCGGAACATCCGCATTGACCTCATCAGGGTCATTGCCGATCACGCTGATGTCCACCACGCCCATCTGATCGATCGCGTTGGGCATGTGGAGGTCGGCAACACGCTGACCGATCATGAACACCGCGTTGCAGAACACCGCACACGCCAACGCGATTTCCAGAACGATCAGGATGGCCGGAATCCGGTGTTTGCGCAGACTGGCATAGATGGGTTTGATATCCATGATCGTCTCCGTCAGGCGGCTTTGAGCTGGGGGGCAGGCGCCACGACGCAGGCACGCCACGCCGGCAGAATCCCGGCAATCAGGCTGGCGATGAGCGCAATGACGAAGGTGGCGAGAAACATCGACACGTCAAGGTGCGCCAAGTCGGCATACGCTGCCGGTTGCCGGCGGATCGCCCACAGGCCGAGCTCGGCAAAAACCAGGCCGAGCACGCCTCCGGCCACACCGACCATGGCGGACTCGACCATGAACTGGACAAAGATCGTGCCGCGCGTGGCACCCAGCGCACGACGCACACCGATTTCGCGCCGCCGCCGCAAGCATTTGGCCAACAGCAAGCCCACTGTATTGACGATGCAGATCAGCAGAAACCCGAACGCCAGATTGGTCTGCAGCTTCACGTCCTCCGGAACCACGTGCTTCAGGGTCAGGAAATCCATCAAGCCATGCAGCCATACCTGCGGGTAATGCAGACGTCCGAGCGCCATCTGCTGCTGTGCGTAATGCGAAAGAAACTGCTTGTACGCTGCGGCATCCGAGGCGCTGGCAAGTTCCACCCACACACCCAACCAGGCACAGGGTGCGGTCTCGAGATGTTTCAGATCACCCTTGCCGAAGCAACTGTAGTTTTCGCCGTGAATATTCATCCCGTCGGCACGGGCCGATTTGAGCGGCAGGAACAAGGCATCTCCCTTGCCGTAGTTTCTCGCGCCAAGGCCTGCCGAATAGAAATTCGGTTGCGGCGCCCACGGTTTCAGTACGCCGATGATGCGGTAGTCATGGTCGTTGACACGCAGAGTACGACCGATGCTGTTCCCGCCGCCGAACATCTTTTCGTTGAGCGCGGCGGAGATCACCACGACACGCGCGCGCTGCTCGCCGGCTTTGGTGCTCCAACCACTGCCGTACGCGAATGGCACGTCGAACATGGCGAAGAAATCCGACGTCGTCATCACGCCACTGCCGAAAAACGGATGGCGTCCCGTTTTTTGCGGCGTGACCCTGGCTCGGGTCAATGCCACCACTGTCTGCCGCCTGGCCTTGTCGGCACGCAGCAGGTTCATCGCGTCCGGATAAGACATCAGGTCGCCCCACCACCGCGGCATGCTGTCGGTCTGCTTGCCCATCGACCCGGCAGGGAACGGGTTGACCACGGGCGTGAAGATGCGCGCGCTTTTCTGCGGCAGCGGATCACCCGACAACAGCTTCAACACCGTCAACGTGGTGATCGACGCGCCGATGCCCAGACCCAGTGCCAGCACCATCAATGTCGTGAGCACCTTGTTGCGCTTGAAGCTGCGCAGGGCCAGGTCAAGGTAATAACCGAACATCAGTATTCCTCCTCCACACCGGCGGTTTTCATCCTCCCCGCCGGAGCGCATCGCATGCGCGACAGCCGCAACGCTTGTTCGTGTGCCGAGACCGGTTGCGCGTGAGATGCGCTCCGGCCGGTGTCGTGTTTTTCATGCGTCCACTGGCGCATCACACGCTCCTCGTGGCCACCACCGGTGGCACGCTCGAGGCGCGCAGGGCCGGGGCCAACACCGCCACCTGGCCGAGCAGCCACAAGGCCAGCGCGCCCACCGGCAGGTACCAGTACGGCAGACGCGGCAGCGCATAGTGCTGCATCAGCATCAGGTTGATGCCGAAAGCGAGCACCATGCCGAGCACGATGCCGAAAGTGACGATGAGAAAATTCTCGGTCTGGAAGTAGCGCAGGATGTCACCGCGCGTGGCACCCAGCGCGCGACGCACGCCGATCTGCTTGCGCCGCTGCGCCACCCAGAAACTGGCCAGGCCGACGATGCCGAAGGCAGTGATTCCGAGCAACGCCACGATCACGCCGATCAGCATGCCGGCCATGGCGCGGTCGGTCTGGAAAAACTCATCGCGCATGTCGGTGATCGTCTGACTCTGGCCGCGGTCGAGCACGGCAAACGGCGCGATCTTGTGGATGGCGGCACGGGCATCGCGCATCACGCGTTGCAATACGGCTGGCCTGGCGCGAATCAAATAGCGTCCGGCAAAGTGGGCGCCCGGCAGAGCCGGGACAAAAACCGACCAATATTTCTGCTGGGGGCCGCGAATACCCGGATGTGGCACGATCAGTCGCGGCATGATGCCCACAACGCGAAAATGGTACTTTTTACCCATCCAGAAATCCTTGCCCAACGGATTTTCCCCCGGCCACAAGTGCTCGGCCAGTGCCTGCGTGACGAGCACTTTTGCGTCATTGGGCATGAACGTGCTTACTGGCTGGTAATCGCCCGACCGCGGCGCCCTCCCCTCGCTGACCTTGAGTCCCAGTGCCTTGAAGCTTCCCGGCGCACCGATATAAAAGTGCACGACACCCGCTCTGTGCGTGTCATCCGGATGTCTCGTCACGCCCGCGGTACCACCGCGTTCGCCAAACGGCACGGCATTGATCACGCTGACCGATTCGACGCCGGGAATGCCACGCAACCCCTTCAGCACGCGGGCATTGAGATCGACGGCCTGGCTCTGGTCATAGCCGGTCACACTGATGGTGGCCAGTGAAGCCTCGTCCACACCACTGGTGATGTTCATCTGTGCGAGGCGGCTGACAATCAGGAAACAGGCGTTGCACAGCACCGCGCATGCCAAAGCGATTTCCAGGGTGATCAACAGCATCGCCAGCTTGTGTTTCTTCAGTGCTGCGTAGATGGGTTTGATCTGCATGGGTGAATCCTCACAGCGTCTTCAATTGCCAGGCCGGGGCAACACGGCTGGCGCGCAGCGCCGGCAACACGCCGGCCAGCAAACTGGCGACGATGGCCAGAACAAACGTGATGACAAACATGCCCACGTCCAGATGCACCAGGTCGGCGTAGGGCGTCGGTTGGCTGCGCACCAGCCACAGGCCGAGCAGGGTCAGCAACCAGCCACCGATGCCTCCCACCAACCCCACCACGCCGGCCTCGATCAGGCACTGCGCAAACACCGTGCCGCGGCTGGCACCTAGCGCACGACGCACACCAAACTCGCTGGAGCGACGCAGAAACTTGGCCAGCAGCAGGCCAACGGTATTGAACAGGCAGATCAGCAGGAAGCCGAATGCCAGCCAGGTCTGCAGGCTCACGTCCTGCGGCACCACGTGGTTGTAGTCCAGCCACTGCATCAGGCTCATCATGCGCGTGTCGTCGGCGTGGGCGATACGACCCAACGACTTCTGCTTGGCCGCATAGGCCGCCACGAACTGGCGGTAGGAGGCAACCCTGGCCGGCGTGTCCAATTCGACCCACAAACGGACCCATGCACAGGGAGCGTTCTCGAGATCGACCTTGTCTTCGGGTGTCCTCCAGCACGTGAACCAGCCGAAATTGTCGGCATTGACCTCCAACCCGGTGAAGAAAGGCATGTAGATGTCTTCGGGTTCACGGTAGAACGACGCGGTATGTCCGTGAGCAAAATTGCCTCCGGCCACCTCGTAGAACAACGGCGACGGCCGCCATGGTGCCAGCACACCGATGATTCGCACAGCCGTACCGTGCAGGACGAGCGTACGGCCGACACTGTCGGCGCCGCCGAACAAGCGGTTGTTGAGTTCGGCCGATATGACAGCCACACGCGCATGTTGCGCATCCTGCTGCGCCGACCAGGCATGGCCATACCGGAACGGCACGTCGAACATCGCAAAGAAGTCCGTCGTGGTCGACAGCATCGATAACATCAATGGCGGCAATGTCGTATCCGGCGCCTTCAGCTTCACGCCACTGGTGGCCATGATCGCCTGGCGATCGGCACGGTGCGCACTCCACAAATCGAAAGCCGAGCGGTAATCAAGCACGTCGAACGGCCCATGATCCACTGCGGGATCCGGAATCGGATCGACTTGCGGGTAGAAAATGTGCGCGCTCCTGCCCGGCAGCGGATCACCCGAAAGCACGTGCATCACCGTCAGCGTGGTCATGCTGGCGCCGATACCGACGGCGATGGCCAGGATCATGAGCACGGTGAGCGCCTTGTTGCGCTTGAGACTGCGCACGGCCAAGCTGAAATAGTAAGCAAACATCAATATCTCCGCACCCCATGGAATCCTGTGGGAGGGGCCGGCGGCCCCGACATACCATGAGGCAGGCGCTTTCGGTGCCACCGGCCTCTCCGGCAAATGGGGTCGCGAGGGTTTTCGCGCACCTGCATCACACACTCCTCGTGGCCACGACCGGCGATACGTTGGCAGCGCGGCGTGCGGGAACGTAGACAGCGGCCTGGCCGAGCGCCACCACCAACGCCACGCCGGCCAGCACGATGGTGAGGGGCAGGCGCGCCATGGCCATGTGCTGCATCAGCAGCAGGTTGAGGCCGACGGCGAGGATGATGCCGAGCACAGCGCCACCACCGGCAATGATCAGGTTTTCAACCTGGAAGTAGTGCAGGATGTTTCCCTTGGTCGCGCCCAGCGCACGGCGCACGCCGATCTGCTTGCGCCGTTGGCCGACCCAGAAGCTGGTCAGCCCGACGATACCGGCGGCGGTGACAGCGATCAGGATCACGCAGATCACGCCCATCAGGATGGCCATGCCGACATCGCCCTTGTAACCGTCGGCACGGATCTGGGCGAAGCTTTGCACGGCGTCGTCGTCCATCACGCGCATCGGATTGGCCTTGTACAGCGCAGGCCTGGCCGCCTGCATCGCCGCGCTCAACCGACCCGGCCTGGTACGCACGGCATAACGCGAGAACGAGGCGTCCAGTCGCATCGGGACGAGTGTCGAGCTCCACTCGTAATCGTCGGCCCAACTCCCCAGGCTGGAGGTTTGCAGGCGCGCGATGATGCCGATCACCGTGGACGGCGTACTGTAACCATTGAGATATACCGTCTTGCCAAGCGCATGGCCGCCCGGGAAAAGCTTGTCCGCCAAGGCACGGGTAATGATGACCACTGCCGGCCGGATTTCCGAACGCGGCACGTTGTGCGTCACTTCCGATGGCCTGAAGTTGCGGCCGGCCACCAATTTCGTGCCCAGCGTCTGCAGCGCGCTGGAGTCGACGAAATACATGGTCGTCATGTTGAAGCTGGATTTGTCCTTGAATTCGATATGCGGCTTGGTGGAGATGGCGGTGCTCCACGTCGAGTTGGCCAAAGGCAAAGAGTTGGTCGGCGTCACCGAGGTCACTCCGGGAATCCGGCGCAAGGTGGCCACGTCTGCCTGCAACAGGCTGTCCAGTTTGTCGATGCTGGTCTGGTCGGTTCCCGTGGGCGCACCAACCCATTGCTGTGTCACCTGGAACAGGTTGCTTTCATCCAGCCCCGTGGGTCGATTCACCTTTTCGATGCGACCGGCGATGATGAAGATGGCGTTGCAGACGATGGCCAGCGTGAGCGCGATCTGCAGCGTGATCAGCACCACGCCGGATTTGTGTTTGCGCAATGCGGAAAGAATGGGAGGCATGGTCATCGAGCCTCCCTGCCCGGTGCTGGCAAGTCTCTGTCGCGGCCACCGACCGCTCCCACATAGCTTGCCTGTCGGCCTGAAGCACTGTGTGGGATGGGAGGCATGGTCATCGAGTCCCCTCTCCCCGGTGTTGGCAAGTCTCTGTCGCGGCCATCGGCCGCTCCCACATAGCTTGCCTGTCGGCCTGAAGCACCGTGTGGGATGGGAGGCATGGTCATCGAGCCCCCTCTCCCCGGTGCTGGCCAGTATCTGTCGCGGCCACCGACCGCTCCCCCATAGCTTGCCTGTCGGCCTGAAGCACCGTGTGGGATGGGAGGCATGGTCATCGA
>CAZSOU010000069.1:0-12839 GCA_964608595.1 uncultured Rhodanobacteraceae bacterium | reverse complement strand
TCGTCAACAGCGCGCAGCAGGCGCGGGATCTGATTGCGCGGGTATTGGTGGACGAGCACAGCGTGGTTGGTGTGGAGGAGCCATGCGAACCGGGCGTCAAGCAGGCTTTCGCCGCGGCGGGTGGCCAGGTGGTGGCCTGCGTACCGGATGCCGAAGGGCTGGATGTGACGCATCACGCCGATGCGCTTGCCGAAGCGCGCGTCATGCATGTCTCACCGGCATGCCATTTGCCCGCCGGTGAGGTGATGGTTGCGTCGCGACGAGCGAACCTGCTGGCATGGGCCTACGCCAGCCCGGCTTACATTGTCGAAGAGGACTTCGATTGCGATCGTCACCATGGCGTGCGTACTCTGCCGGCTTTGCAGGGTGAAGATCGCCACGAACGCGTCATCTATTACATGGCGAGTTTCGCGCAAGCCGTGTATCCGGCCATGCAGGTCAGCTGCGTGGTGGTTCCGCCGGCGTTGCGCGACAAGTTTCATGCCGTCAAGGCATTGAGCGATGGTGAAGGCGTGGCGTTGCGCCAACATGCCTGGGCACGCTATGTAGCCGAGGGCGAATACAGTCGAAGCCTGCGGCGCCTCTCGCAGCAACTGTCGCGAAAACAGCAGATTCTGGCCGACACGTTGCAGCACCACCTCGACAAGGCCTTTCGGATTGAAGGCGATGCATCGACCGGTTTGTTGTTCCTGCATCTGCCGGCGCTGGATGCCACGTGGATGACGGTGCTGCGCGAGGAAGCCCTGCGTGACGGTCTGCTGCTGCAGTCGGCGGCCAATTGGTACCAGGATCCACCGGCGCACACCGTATTGCTGCTGCACTGCACGGCCGTGTCCGACGCGGCGCTGGCCACCGGTATCGAACGCCTTGCCAGGGCTTATCGCCGTACCTTGGCCGATGTGGGAACTACAGCACGGCGCAGTGCGTGATCTCTTGCCTATACATTGCGCAAAGCGTCAACCAAGGGAGCCCGAACCACGCGACAGATGGGCGTCAGCGCGCTGAGTGTTCCGAGTAGCAGGATGTAAGCCAGGGTCAGCATGATCACTTCGGGGCTGATGCTGGCTTGAAAGCGTACGGCTGTGAACAAGGTTGATGAGTCGATGGCGTGCCCGTTCCAGAAAATGCCGGCGAAAAGTGCGGCGATACCAACGCAGATCAGACCCAAGCACCAGATCTCCGTCATCAAAGCCCATGCCAGCGGTCCGCGCCGGAAGCCCATGGCGCGCAGGATGGCCAACTGGTGTCGGCGTGCATCCAGTGCGATGGACAGTGCATTGGTGATGGCCAACAAGGCGCCCAGACCCAGCACGAGCGCGACGCTGACAGTGGCCATGTGCACGAAGTGGCCGAGAAAGCGTGTCTGGCGGGCATAAAAACGGGTTTGGCGTTGTACTGACACGCCCGCCAGCGACTTGTCGGCATGCAGGGCTTTCAGGAAAGTCGTGTACTGGTCTGGCGACGTCAGCTCAACCCACATCGTGGTCGCGGCGGATGGTGCGTGGTACAGCGATTGCAGCGTATCGCGGCTCATCCATATTTCCGAGTTCCAGAAGCCGGTGCCGACGCGAAAGGTGCCAGCACTCTGCATGACGGTGCCGTGGATACGGATCCGATCCCCCGGCTTGAGCGCCACATAGGCAGCTGCCGTTGCGGAGCCGACCATGAGCTCGTTGTGTCCGGTTCGTGGACGGTGACCCGCGGTCACGCGCATCTCTGGTCCGAGCAGCTGGTAGAACGTGGGTGTGACGCCGCGTATCAGTACGGTTCCACGTTGACCGTCCGCGCGACGCAACTTGGCATAGGCGACATATTGTGCGGCCACCATGGGATGACCCTGGGCATCGCGGGCAACGCCGGGCAATGTGGCGATCTTGCGTACTTGGCCAGCGGCAAACTTGTGGCTTCCCTCGTCGATGCTTTGGGCCGGCAGCACCACCAATATGTCATTGCTGCCGGTATGGCCTGCCAACTTGTCGAGCCCGGCTGGTAACGTCAAAAGCACCAGAACGGTGGTCGCCGCGATCAGGAAACCGGCTGCAATCAGAATCAGGTGGCGCGGTCGCTCCAAGGCACAGAGCAGGCATGTTCCGAGAGCCGCCAGGTATTCACGCAAGTGACTCATGTCCCGACATCCCGACAATCCACCGGTCGCACCCGGGCAATGATCACACTGGGTACGATCATGGTGACGAGCAGGAGCAAACCCAGCCCGGGCCACAGCCAGATCCCGGTCCAGGATGGTGCAGCGATATTCTGGAAAATGCTGCCCAGCATGCGTTGCAGTATATGGATGGCACTTTGTCCCAAGCCATAGCCCAGTATCGTGCCGACGGTGAGAATCAATGCCACCTCCAGTACCGACGCGAACCAGTAGAGCGTACGAGGGAAGCCCAACACTTGCAGCAATGCCATTTGCGCACGTCGTTGGGTCGCGGTGTGAGCCATGACGCTGGTCAGCACGAGTGCACAACAGGCAAGCACGGCCAGCATCACGAAAGCCAGCAGGTATTGCACCTTGCCAAAGCGCGCCCAGGCATTCTGGTTGACCGTGTCAGGATTGGCGTCGACCGGCGGGTCGTCCGCTGCGAACAGGGTCTGTATTTTTGCGGCCAAAGCGGCGTTTTCGCGTGGATCGTCGGCGTGAACATAGATCGTGGTTACTTGATCTCGTTTCGTGATACCGCTGACCCGGTTGATGTACGCATAATGCGCGACGGCACTGCCTGCGGAGTCCTTTTCGTCAATGATGCCGACCACATGAAGCTGGAGCTGTTTCCCCATCATGTCCCGTGGTGAAATGCCGGAACCGATGTGCCAACCGCACCGTGTGGCGGTTGTCGAATCGGTCAGGATGGCCAGCGGGTCGTTCTGGAACGCTTGCACTTGTGTGTCGGAAAACCCCTCGTTTCGCAACACTTCTGTCACCCCGGGCCCACCCCATGCATTGAGGGTGACACTGAATCCGGAGCCGCCGCAGGAGAAAATGTCGTAGTCGTTGTAATAAACGCCATGTACGCCGGACAAAACGGCAATCCGGGATGCATATCGTTTGGGCAGAGGGTTTCCGAAACGCCCCCGATGACTGCTGACTGTAATGTCATGGGATTTGTCCGGGTGTGCGATCGAGACAAACGGAGAGGCCATGGCGGAAAGTCCCCACCATGCGCCGACAGTAACGGTCAACGTAAGCATCAGAAAGACTGATCGTCGCCATTGTCTCGCTTGGCCCAGAAGAACCAGTCGGACGGTCATGTACAAGAAGTCGATTATGCCCATTCCCGGTTGTATTCGCATTGGCAATCAGTGGTGGGCCATCATGGATGCATCTGCTGGATAACGCAGCGTGTTCTGAGGTGATGTCAAACCGGTTCGGCGCTTGATCAGTTTCAGCTTCCCGTTGAATATGAATGTTGCGGGAACGAAATGCCGTGCCAGGAACTCTTTGTCCAATTTTCCGGGGGTATGCAGTTCGAGGACGCCGTCGGGCAAGGATAGAGAATCATGTCCCGGGTCGTTGATGCGCACCACGGCCAGGTGAACCGTTTGGCCATGTTTGTGGGTTGGATTATCTTTTCTGATGTAATCAAGAAGTTCATGGCATGGGGGCAATGTTTCGTCGTTACGACGAGCAAGATGACCGGCCCATGCATTGCCTGGAACCTGGTACGCAGGTCAATCGAATTTCCTTTGTTGTTGATGAGCTTGATACCGGTGGGTAGCCGTTTGCCGATGTTGTGGTGCAGGTCGAACTGGAAATTTTTCACGACATCGGGAGAGACTCGTTGCATGGATTGCGCAAATGACGGATTTATTACAAAAAAAACAATGCGCATGCCATGAGGCATGATGAAATACGGGTGTTTTTTCGTTTCATGCAAAAATCCTTGGTTGCTGAAAAGGCTCATCCGTGAACCTGATGAGCATGCTCCATGCAAGTGATGCCCGATTGTTCTTTACAACCCTGGGGAAACGTGTTTCCAGATGGTTCCATCGTCACAATATAGGTAGTTGGCATAACTTCCATCACTGCAATCCTGGACTTTTATGCATGAAATTTCCGCTTTTGCCGTATGACTCCACGACATTCCGGCAATGCCGAACGAAACCATCATGATCCCCAGAAAGACATTTTTGATCTTGCTCATCGTACTTCTCTCCTTGTTTCAATGAAAAAGATGTCCTCCATTGCGAAGGACAAGACAATCTTGCATGTCCCCCCTGGTGTCAACCTCTGTCGGTGGATACGGCACTCTTGTACTCTTGCGGGAGCTTGTGACACCTGTCACCAGCAAAGCTTGACGTTTTCCCTTGGTGGGCCGCACTGGTGCGGTGTCACACTGCGCATCATGGCTGGGGATGGAATATTTCTATGGGAGCGGGTGTGGACAACGGTGATCTGCTGAAAGAACTGCGCATCGAGCGCGCCCACCGTGACGATCACGATGATTCGCCGCGGCGCTGGCCGTGGGTGGTGCTGGCACTGGTCGTGCTGCTGGCACTCGTGGCCGGCGGCTTGTGGTGGTGGACACAAGCACGCGCGGTCGAGGTGCACACGGTGACGGCGGTGGTACCGTCGGCCGGTGATGCGCAGGGCGCGGTCTTGCAGGCGACCGGTTACGTGACCGCACGGCGCAAGGCGACGGTGTCGGCGCAGATCATCGGCACGTTGACCGAGGTGCGCATCGAGGAAGGCGACCATGTCAAGAAAGGGCAGGTGCTGGCACGGCTGGAGGATACGGCGCAAAAAGCGCGCCTGAACGCGGCCAAGGCCAGCGTCGGGGTAGCCGAGGCGCAGGCGCATCAGTTGGTCGTGCAACTGGATCAGGCCAAGCGCGACATGCAGCGCCAGAACAAGCTGGTGGCCCGGCATCTGGTGCCCGAGCAACAGGCCGAGCAGGCGCGCACCAAGGTGGCCAATGTCACGGCGCAACTGCATGCGCAGCGCCAGCAGATCAAGTCGAGCAAGGCCAACGAGCGACTGGCCCAGGTCAATTACGATTACACCTTCGTTCGCGCGCCGTTCGACGGCGTGATTACGCAGAAGACCGCGCAGGTGGGTGAAATCATCGCCCCGTCGGCGGCCGGCGGCGGATTCACCCGCACCGGCGTGGGCACCATCGTGGACATGGATTCGCTGGAAGTGGATGTCGACGTCAACGAGGCCTACATCAGCCGCGTCAAGCGGGCCATGCCGGCCACGGCCGTGCTGGATGCTTATCCGGACTGGAAGATCCCCGCCCACGTGATCGCCATCGTTCCCACGGCGGACAAGGGCAAGGCCACGGTGAAGGTGCGTGTGGCACTGGAAAAGAAAGACCCGCGCATCATCCCCGACATGGGCGTGCGCGTGTCGTTCCTGGATGCCAAGCCGACGCGCCAGACCAAGACGCCCAAGGGCGTGCTGGTGCCGGCCTCGGCGATCGTCGAGCGCGACAAGCACTCGGTGATATTCGTGGTGCATGGCGACACGGCCGAGGCCGTGAAAGTGACGCCGGCACCACAGAGCTACGGCGACATGAAGCTGCTGCCCGAGGATGTGCAGCCGGGTGCCGAGGTGATCGACAAGCCGCCGGAAACATTGAAGGGCGGCACGCGAGTCAAAGTGATCGGTTCGTCATGAGGGTGGTTGCCGCCTCGTCGTGGAAGTTTCTTTGTGGGAGCGGCCGGTGGCCGCGACGACACGAAATCATATGCCGGCAAGAGACTCCACGCCGTCGCGGCCACCGGCCGCTCCCACAAGGTTTTGGCGGCATGAACAAGGCTCCGATCAAACGGGGTCAGCCAGGAGGATTGATATGGGTACGCTGATCAACATCGAGAATTTGTCCAAGGCCTATACGCGCGGCAAGCAGAAAGTGGAGGTGTTGCACCACGTCGATCTTGCCGTCGAAGAAGGCGACTTTCTGGCGCTGATGGGGCCGTCGGGTTCGGGCAAGACCACGTTGCTGAATCTGATGGGCGGTCTGGATACGCCTTCGGGCGGCAGCATCGAGGTGGGCGGCAAACGCATCGACCAGCTCGGGGCGTCCGCACTGGCCAAATGGCGCGCCTCCAACGTGGGTTACGTGTTCCAGTTCTACAACCTGATGCCGATGCTGAGCGCGCAGAAAAACGTGGAACTGCCGTTGCTGCTGACCAAACTGTCGAGCAAGCAGCGCAAGCGCAACGCCGCCATTGCGCTGCAGCTGGTGGGTTTGTCCGATCGCGCGTCGCACAAACCGTCGGAGCTTTCCGGCGGGCAACAGCAACGCGTGGCCATCGCCCGCGCCATCGTTTCCGACCCCACGTTGCTGGTGTGCGACGAGCCCACCGGCGACCTGGATCGCCAGTCCGCCGAAGACGTGCTCGGCTTGTTGCAAGCGTTGAACCGCGATCACGGCAAGACCATCGTCATGGTCACCCATGATCCGAAGGCGGCCGAGTATGCCCGCCATACGTTGCACCTGGACAAGGGCACGCTGGTCGAGCACGAAGCTGTTGCCTGACAGTGGAATCGCGGAATTTGCGCATGAAAATTTCGAGAACCGTCGCCTGAAAACGAGAACCCCGTTTGCCCCGGGCGCACTTGCCGTGGCAAGCGGAGTCGAAGGATTGATGCGCGAAGCCCTTCGACTTCGGCCCTCCGGGCCTGCGCTCAGGGCGAACGGATGAGGTCGATGCCGATTGGACATTGGCCAGGGTTGGGGGAAAGTGAGCGGAGCATGAAGACATGAAATACCTGCATTTGATCTGGGCGGCGCTGTTCCAGCGCAAGACCCGAACGTTTCTGACACTGGTGTCGATCATTGCCGCGTTCCTGCTGTTCGGCCTTCTGAACACCGTGCGCGTGGCGTTCAATCCCGGCAGCAGCGTGGCGGGTGCCGGGCGACTGGTGGTTACGTCGAAGGTATCGATGATGCAATCGTTGCCCAGGAACCTCGGCAACAAGTTCGCCCATGTTCAGGGCGTGAAAAAAGTGGCGTCGGCGATCTGGTTTGGCGGTTTTTATCAGGATGCGAAAAACCAGATTCCCAGTTTCGCCGTCAGCCCGGACTATCTGGACCTCTACCCGGAAATCGTGGTCTCGCCCAAGGCGCGCGAAACCTGGGCGCACACTCGTACCGGCATTCTCGTCGGCGACAAGCTGGCGCAAAGATTCGGCTGGAAGGTGGGTGACAAGATTCCGTTGCAGTCATCGGTGTGGCCGTCGCGATCCAGCGGCAACAACACCTGGATGTTCACGGTCTCCGGCATTCTGCACGGCAAGGGTGACAATAATGCCGGCTACGGCATGATGGCATTGGCGCACTGGAAATACTTCGACGAAAACAACCCGTATCTGTCCGGGCAGGCGCACTGGTTCGTGGTGCAAGTGGCCGATCCGTCGAAAGCCGGCGCCGTGGCGTCGCGCATAGACGCCTTGACGGCCAATTCGAACCATGAAGTGAAAGCGCAGACCGAGCAGTCTTTTCAGGCATCGTTTCTCAAACAACTGGTCGATATCGGCTTGATCGTGGCGTCGATCATGGGAGCGGTATTTTTCACGCTGCTGCTTCTGACCGGCAACACCATGATGCAGGCGGTGCGCGAGCGCACTTCGGAACTGGCCGTGCTCAAGACCATCGGATTTTCCCGCGGCAGCGTTCTCGGCATGGTGCTGGCCGAAAGCGTGCTGTTGTTGCTGCTGGGCGGCGTGATCGGCCTCGGTCTGGTGTCGGTACTGGTGCCGGGAATTTCGGCAGCCAGCGGCGGCATGGTGCCCATCCATGCCGTGGGCGCGGATACCTGGCTGACCGGCATCGCGCTGATGCTGGTCTTCGGTCTGTTGGTCGGGTTGGCGCCGGCGCTGCGGGCAATGCGCTTGAACATGGTTGATGCATTGAGGGCGGGATGATGAAAAAGTTTCTGATCAATCTGGGGTTGCTGATCGTCATCGCGGTGGCTCTCGCGATATGGGTCAAATTGCCATGGATCGGTGCACTTGCGTTGATTGTCGTGCTCGCCTTGTGGATGGCGTTTGCGCGCGGTGGTCGTCAGGCCGCCTCCGTGACCTGGGTCGGCATCAGCACCTTGCGGCAGCGGCTGGGTTCATCGTCGGTCATCGTGATCGGCATTGCCGGCGTGGTCGGTGTGCTGATCGCCTTGCTGGCCATGGGCAACGGTCTGCGTGCAACGATGGAGGGCGGCGGCAGCAACGACACCGCCATCGTCATGCGCGGCGGTGCCACCACCGCATCGCAGTCCGTGCTGACGCGTACCGACATCGACGCCATCAACCGCGCACCGGGTATCGCCCGCGATGCCGACGGCAAACCGCTCACTTCGGGGGAACTGGTGACGGCAGTCAGCGTCAAGCAGAAAGACTCCGGCGCCGACGCCAATGCGCAATTGCGCGGGGTGGATGCGACCGCCTGGAGCCTGCGCCCCGGTATCAAGATCATCAAGGGACGCAAATTCAAGCCCGGTACCTACGAACTGGATGTGGGTCGCAACGCCGCTGCGCGCTACAAGGGCCTCGAGCCCGGACACCGCATCAAGATCGGCGCCGAAACCTGGAAAGTCGTTGGCGTGTTTGCGTCCGGCGATGGCTACGATTCGGAACTCTGGGCCGACCGGCACACGGTGGCGGGCGCTTTTCGACGCGGCGACAGCGTGTCGGCCGCCATCGTGCAGTTGACGGACGCTGGTGCGTTCGATGCCTTCAAGAGCGCGCTCAAATCCAACCCGCAGTTGAACGTGAAAGTCCAGACCACGGCCAATTATTTTGCCGATCAGTCGGCGGGGCTGGTCAAGACGATTCGTGCCGTGGGCATTGCGGTGGCCGTCATCATGGCCATCGGCGCCGTGTTCGGCGCACTCAACTGCATGTTCGCCGCCGTATCCAGCCGTGCGCGCGAAATCGCCACGTTGCGCGCCATCGGCTTTCGCGGCGGGCCGGTGGTGGTGTCGGTGATGCTGGAAACCATGGCGTTGGCTCTGCTGGGCGGATTGATCGGCGCATTCGTCGTCTGGCTGACATTCAACGGCCACAGCGCATCAACCCTGCGTGGATTCACGCAAGTGGTGTTTCAGTTCAAGGTCAGCCCCGAATTGGTGTGGACGGGCATCAAATGGGCGCTCGCGATCGGCTTTATCGGCGGCTTGTTTCCGGCCGTGCGTGCCGCCCGGCAATCGGTGACGACCGCCCTGCGCGAGTCCTGAAGACGCAAACATTCCCGGGGCGAGCCCTGGCCCGCCCCGGAGACGGCCGGATCAGCGTCACGCCTGGCGGTCGTGCGTGTGCTCGCGATGCTCGTGGACCACCACGTACTCGCCCTCGATGACGTCGGAATTCTCGGCGTCGGGCTTGTTTTTGGCCGCTTGCCTGCGCATGCGATACACGCGCCAGCGGAACCAGGCGTAGCAGATGAGGCCCCCGGCCAGCAGCACGGCGAGTGCAAGCGCGCCCAGGGGGATCAAGACGCCCAGACAAGCCACGGCCACCACGGCAGCGGCGATGCGGACCAACGGGTTTTGAGTTTGCCGCGACGGCGGCAGAACGAAACGCATGACCGCTCCGCTGTTTTACAATGCAGACCTTTACCATGAGGTCGAAACGGCGATGACACAAGGGGCATCCATGGATCAGCCGTCAAACAAACAGGTGCTGTGCCGGCTGGCCGCCATTGACGACGGCGGCGCCATCGACGTGGAAGCCGAAATCGACGGCATGGCCGAATCACTCGTGGTGCTGCGGCGCGGGCATCAGGCGCATGCCTATTTCAACGTGTGCCCCCATGCCGGCCGACGCATGGATTGGGCGCCCGGAAGGTTTCTGGTGAAAGACGGCATTCTGGTCTGCGCCGTGCATGGCGCGAGTTTCCAGACCGATACCGGCCTGTGCGTCGGCGGACCCTGCCGTGGCGCGAGCCTGCGCGAGGTGCCGGTCGAAGTGAATGCCAACGGTGAAGTGGAACTCGGCTGAGTTCATGCGCGATCCCCGGGCACGACCCGTCGATTGCCGCCGGGAATGAACGGGCCGCGGTGCGTTATTCTTGGCCCATGCAAACCTACCTCGAGCTTCTTCGTCACGTGCTGGACAACGGCACGCCCAAGTCCGACCGCACCGGTACCGGCACCCGCAGTGTTTTCGGCTATCAGATGCGTTTCGACCTGGCCGACGGTTTCCCGCTGGTGACCACCAAAAAGCTGCATCTGCGCTCCATCGTGCACGAGCTTTTGTGGTTTTTGCGCGGCGACACCAACATCGCGTATCTGAAGGAGCACGGCGTCAGTATCTGGGACGAATGGGCCGACGCCAACGGCGATCTGGGGCCGGTCTACGGGCGCCAATGGCGCGCCTGGCCGACTGCCGACGGCGAGGTCGTCGACCAGATTGCCTGGGTGGTCGATGAAATTCGTCGCAACCCCGATTCGCGCCGCCTCGTGGTCAGCGCATGGAACGTGGGCGAGTTGCCGAAGATGGCGCTGATGCCGTGCCACACGATGTTCCAGTTCTACGTTGCCGATGGCAAGCTGAGCTGCCAGCTTTACCAGCGTTCGGGCGATATCTTCCTGGGCGTGCCGTTCAACATCGCCAGCTACGCGCTGCTGACGCAGATGATGGCGCAGGTGTGCGACCTTCAGCCGGGCACGTTCGTGCACACGCTGGGTGATGCGCATTTGTACCGCAATCACCTGGAACAGGCGCGCGAGCAGCTCACGCGCCGGCCGCGGTCGCTGCCGACACTCGCGCTGAATCCGCAGGTGCGCTCGATTTTCGATTTTCGTTACGAGGACATCGTCATCGACAACTACGATCCGCATCCGGCCATCAAGGCACCCGTGGCCGTCTGATGCGTGCCGGGACGTTTCGACAAAGGCGGTTTTCCGCGATAATGAACCGGCACGAACAAGGCATCGGCGCGGCCGATGCGCCACTGACCATTGAAGGAGATGCGCATGTCCATTTCGTTGATTGCGGCACTGGATAACGCTTCGGCCATCGGCAAGGACGGGAAAATGCCGTGGCACCTCCCGGATGACCTTCGTCATTTCAAGGAGTTGACGCTTGGCAAATGCGTGCTGATGGGCTATCGCACGGCCGTGGCCATCGGCAAGACGCTGCCCGGTCGACAAAACCTCGTGCTCACGCGTCGTCACGAAGCGCCGTTCGAAGGGCAGGTCACGGTACGCTCGCTGCCCGAAGCGCAGGCCATCGCCGGCGGGACCGGTTTGATGGTCATCGGCGGCGGCGAGGTTTATCGCGAAACCCTGCCATTTGCCCAGCGCATGTACCTGACCTGGGTCGACACCAACGTCGACGGTGCGGACGTGTTTTTCCCCAACGTGCATTTTCGTGAATGGGTGGAAATGTCGCGCGTGCACCATGCCCGGGATGCCGAGCACGAATTCGCGTTCGACATGGTTTCCTATGTGCGCGAGTAATCGCCTGCCGTGTCGATGATGGAAGTCGTGGCCGGCGTGCTGGTCGATGCCGACGGTCGCACGTTGCTCGCCAAACGCCCCGCGGGCAAGCATCTGGCCGGCTTCTGGGAGTTTCCCGGCGGCAAACTGGAGGCGGGTGAAACGCATGTCGAGGCACTGCATCGCGAACTGGCCGAAGAGCTGGCCGTCGATGCCGACACGATCGATCCGCAGCCGTTGATCCGCGTGCCGCGCCGCCACGGCGACGTGTCGCTGGTGTTGCAGGCGCATCGTGTACGGCACTGGCAGGGTGCGCCGCACAATCGCGAACATGCCGCGCTGGCGTGGCAGGCGCCGGAGGCCATCCATTTGCCGGCGCTGGCATCGGCCGACCGTTTCATCGTGAAAGCGTTGCGATTGCCTGCGCGTTATCCGGTGACACCGGATGTGCCTGCAGGCGACGACATGCGCGATCTGTTGATTGGTGCATTGATGCGTGGCGAAACACTGCTCGAACTGCGACTGCCCGCGTGGCCTGTCGATGCCGTACGGGCGCTGGCCGCCGAGGTGTTGCCGTTTTGCCGCGAAAAACAGGCCACGCTGATGCTCAATGGCGATATCGACGGCGCACGCCAATTGGGGCACGGCGTCGGCGTGCATGTGCGCTCGGCGCAGCTGCGGAAGCTGGAGGCGCGCCCTTTGCCGCCCGAGCAGTGGGTCGGTGTTTCCTGCCATGATCCGGACGAGTTGCGCCGAGCGGAACACGTGGCGGATTTTGCCGTGTTGTCGCCGGTGGCTGCGACTGCCACCCATCCCGAAGCCGTGCCCATGGGGTGGTCGACGTTTGCCACGGCCGTCGATCAGACCGCGTTGCCGGTGTACGCATTGGGCGGCATGCAACTCGAAGACCTGCCGCGGGCACGCCGGGCTGGCGCACAAGGCATTGCCGGCATTCGCGCCTTCTGGCCGCAAGGTTCGACCCGGCGGTACGGCGGTCGCGCATGAGATGCACTCCTTGTACGCGGGAAATCACCGGTGAGGACGCTATGTTCATCGGAGTTTCCCGTGGGAGGGGCCGGTGGCCCCGACCGGATGTGCCGCATGATCCGTCGGGGCCACCGGCCCCTCCCACAAGGGTCGCTGCAGGGTGCAATGGTTTTTCGAGGCTCGCTGCAGACGCATCAAGCGCGACTTCATCACCATTGTTGTCGATGATGTCGTCGGCCAGCGCGCGGCGGGCGGCGGGCGGCGTTGCTGGCCTGGGCGTCGAGCATGCGAGGTCGGGGGACCTGAAGACATCCTGCTTCATGCGTGGAGATGGTGATGAAAGATGTCTCGAATCGTGGCTGGCTCGCCTGCAAGGACTCCCGAAAAACCGCGGATCATCGGCGTTTCCTGTGGGAGGGGCCGGTGGCCCCGACCGGATGTACCGCATGATCCGTCGGGGCCAC
>CAZSOU010000068.1:0-12907 GCA_964608595.1 uncultured Rhodanobacteraceae bacterium | reverse complement strand
ACCAAGCCATCGCACTACCCCCGTCGAAGCCAGAAACACCCCCGGGGAACGATTGGCACGTTCATTGTATATGGGATCGCCGGCGTCGGCATCAAGTGACGTCAATGATCGGTTCGCTCGGGTTCACGTCAGGCGACGGGGTTCCTGGCACGCAGCACGCGCTGCTTTTCGCGGTTCCAGTCGCGTTCCTTTTCGGTGGCACGTTTGTCGTGCGCCTGCTTGCCCTTGGCCAGTCCGATCTCGACTTTGACGTGGTTGCCTTTCCAGTACATGGCGGTCGGCACCAGCGTGTAGCCCTTGCGCTCGACGGCGCCGATGAGTTCGTCGATTTCACGGCGGTTGAGCAGCAGTTTGCGGGTGCGGCGGTCATCGGCGACGACATGACTGGACGCGCTGATGAGCGGCGGGATCGAGGTGCCGAAGAGGTAGATCTCGCCGCGTTTCACCAGCGCGTAGCTGTCGCCGAAGTTGATGCGTCCGGCCCGCAACGATTTCACTTCCCAGCCCTGCAAGGCGATGCCGGCTTCGAAGCGCTTGTCGATGTGGTACTCGTGACGGGCGCGCTTGTTGAGCGCGATCGTGTTGCTGCCCGGCTTCTTTTTGCCCTTGGTTTTGGCCATGTCCGCTAAGATGTTGTCGTGAGCGCGCCGCCAGGGCGCAATTTGTTATCGAATCGGGGTAGTACGTGATCGAAATTCGCCGCAGTGCGTTGGTGCGCTATTCGCCCGGCCAGATGTTCGACCTGGTCAATGATGTGGAAGCCTACCCGCAGCGCTTCCAGTGGTGCTCCAACGCGCAAGTGCTGGAGCGTGAAGAAAATGTGCTGGTCGCGCGCCTGGATCTGCGTTTTGCGGGGTTGCGCCACAGTTTTACCACGCGCAACGCGACACAGCCGCCGGATCGTATCACCGTCAGCCTGGTCGAGGGGCCTTTCCGTTCACTGGAAGGGCAGTGGAGCTTCGAAGCGCTCGGCGACAAGGGCTGCAAAGTCGGCCTGGTGCTGGATTTCGACTATCAGGGCCATTTCGGTGGCATGGCATTGAAGCTGGGCTTTCAAAGCCTGGCCAATCGCATGGTCGACGATTTTTGTCGGGAAGCGAAAAGAGCGTATGGCTGAGTCGGATGCAACCATTGCGGTGGAGGTCGTGCACGCCGGGTCCGACAAGGTCTGGTCACGCACGCTCGAGTTGGCCGCCGGAAGCACGGTGCGACAGGCGGTGGATGCGTCCGGATTCACCCACGCCCGGCCCGATGTGAATGTCGCCGACGACATGTTGGGCGTTTTCGGCCGTCGCACCAGACCTGATCAGGTGCTGCACGATGGCGACCGTGTCGAGATTTATCGTCCGTTGGCGCTGGATCCCATGGAAGCCAGACGCCAACGGGCGCGAACGGGGCACTGATTCACGCGCTCCATCCCGGTGGAACGCGTTTCGGGCAGGTGTTCGCATGTTCTCGTGCGAAAGGGTTCAACGCGGCGGCTGGCCCGGGTCGGTGTCGGCGGGGTCGTCCGGAGGCTTGGAGCCCGTGGATTTGTCGCCCTTGACGTCGGTATCGGACGCGGTGCCGGCCTTGTTGTACATCTTGGCCTGTTCGAGCATTTTTTCGTTGTCGGCGGCAAACAGGCTGCCTTCGGTGCGCACCAGCGTGTTGTTGTTGAAATACAACGTGAGCTTGCGCACCTGCATCTTGCCGCCGTCGACGGCGAATGCGTGCACGTAGTCCCAACGGTCATGGTCGAATGGTGACGAGATGGACGGAGACCCCATCAACACCATGACCTGGCGCTTGGTCATGCCGGGTTTGAGTTTCTCGACGGTTTTCTTGTCCAGCAGGTTGCCCTGCTGCAGCGGCGGGTGATAAACAAGCCCGCAACCGGCAACACCGATAATGGCAGCGGCAAGCAGCGTGCATGTCAGGGCGCGGATAGGCAGTCGCATGCGGCAGGAATCCAGTTCAAGCAAGAGGGGAATGATACACTAGACAGTCTGATCCATTTAGCCGACGTCGGCGTTTTTTTTGCCGGCGTCCACATCCGTCGACGAGGAGTCCCATGGACCAGGAAACGCAAGAGCTGCGCAAAGCCGGCTTGAAGGTGACGCATCCCCGCATGCGCATTTTGCATTTGTTCGAGGATTCCAGAGAGCGCCACCTGACCGCCGAAGACGTCTACAAGCAATTGCTTGCCGGTGAGGAGGATATCGGGCTGGCCACGGTGTATCGCGTGTTGACCCAGTTCGAGGCGGCGGGAATTGTCGTCAAGCACAATTTCGAGAGCGGGCAGGCGGTGTATGAACTTGATCGCGGGCAGCACCACGATCACATGATTGATGTGGACAACGGCCACGTCATCGAGTTCATCAACGAAGACATCGAACGTCTGCAGCACGATATTGCGGAAAAGCACGGTTACGTGATCGAGGATCACAGCCTGGTGCTTTACGTGCGGAAGAAAAGCAAGAGCTGATCTTCGTTTTCCTACAGGCTGTCCGGCATCCATCGGTCCTTTCGATGGATCCGCCGAGGCCGGGCCGTGCCTGGATATCAACGGGCCGTTTTCACGCATTCCGTACCGTCTGCTTCGAGCGCCGGATCGGAGGGGTTCCAGCGCTCGGTGTTTCGGTGTCGGCGCGTATGCCTGCATGAACAGCCCCACGTGCGCGACTTTCGCCGCGCGGCTGCAATCAGGCAAGAAAAAGGCCGCGACAGAAACGTGCCTGTTCTGTCAACGGCCATGGCCAGATATGGATTGGCGAATTCCGACCCGACGTCGGGCAATGCCATATCGGCGGGGTGGCGTCCTGCCTCCCGATTCGGATCGACTGTCCCCACAATCGACCCGGACTCGCCATCGCCGCTAAGGGATGGCGACTCCCCCACATCACTGGAAACATAGCCTACCGAACCTTATTCAGTGGCGGTATCAGAAAGATTCCTAGATGAAATCTTAACAACCGGGCTTGCGCGGGTTGCACCGTGTTCGAGCGGCGAGCGCAGCAGAATTCGCAAACGCGTGCCGCGCTTGCACGGGCGCACGCGGAAAATGCCGTCCAATGCGGTTACCCGGTCGCGCATGCTTTGCAGACCACGGCCGCCTCGCCTGCGTGGGACGTTGTCGGGCAAGCCGACCCCGTCGTCATGAATGTCCAGCAGGACCCAGAGTTGCCCATTGCGTTCACCGACACGCAGGCGCAAACGCAGGCGGCTGGCGTGGGCATGACGGACCGTGTTGGTGGCCGCTTCCTGGGCGACGCGATAAATGGCGATGCGCGTATCTTCATCCAGCAAATGCGGGTCGCCGCGCAAGTCGAAGTTGTAGGCGACGCCGGCGGCATGCAGCAGGTTCTGGATGGGACCATCCTCCAACGCGCGTGCCAGCCCGAATTCATCCAGGACGGTCGGGCGCAGACTGTCGAGCATGCGCCTGACGGCGGCGCGCATGTGGGCGATGATCCGGTTGATGGACGTGCTGACATCTTCCAGGCCGGCTTCGGCGAGACGGGCCTGTGCCAGTTTGACGTGGGTCTGGATGGCCGTGAGGTTCTGTCCCAGCTCGTCATGCATTTCAGCGGCCATGTAGCGGCGTTGTTCCTCTTCCACGCGCAGGTTGCGACGCGCGGCGTCACTGAGGCGGCGCGCCAGGTGGTCGAGCCGCCGATTGGCGCCTTCCAGCCGCGCATTTTGTACTGCCAGCCGTTCACTGCTGCGGCGCAGAGCGTCGATGGCGCTGCCCAGCATCAGCGCGGCCGTGCCGGCAACCGCCAGAAACAGATGTGCCTGCGCGGGCGAGGTCAGATGCCGGGTGGCGGTGGCGAACGCCATGATGGCCACGCTGACTACCAGCATGCTGGTCGCCGTGCCACGCCAGCCATGACGGAAGGCGAAAAAGAGCACCGGCGCAAGCGCCAATGTACGCGCGAACTGTGACAGCGGCGGGCCGTCCTGGATCAGCAGAAAAAGCACCGCAAGCGATGGCAGAAGAAAAATCACGCCATCCAGAAGCAGCGTGCGCAGCGCGGTTTTGTCCGGTCGGGCATGCACCAGCAGAATCAATACCGGAGCGATCAGCAGAATGCCGAGGTAATCGCCCAGCAACTCGCCACCCAATATGGCAATCATGCCGTCGAGGCGAAGGCCGCCGTGAATGAACGCGATCAAGGCGGCATCGGCCGCCGTGATCGCCAACGCGACAAATAATGCCGATCCCAGCAGCCGCACCACGTAATCGGGTGAATGCAAGGCCGGGCGGGCGCCGACGCGTCGAGCAATGGCGACACATGGCGCCGTCACCAGCATGGCCGGCATGTCGCCCAGGATGTATTCCACCGCATTGGCCGATCCCAGCCAGACATCGAAAATGGCACCGCCGGCCCATTCGGCGCCGATCAACCACGGCCAGTAACGTGCAGGGGTCAGCAGCAGCATGCCGAAGCGCCATCCCGCCAGCAGGTTCCAGTAAGGTGCCCGACTCGGCTCCAGACTCAACCAGATCAGCAGGTACACGAGACCCAGCAGGGGGCCGCGCCACGTTTTGGCAATGCGCAGATACATGCGCGAATGGTACACGCGCGAGGGCTTCCGACGCTCCCCATCGACCGCATTAAGCGGTACAGTCTGCAGCATGTACAGCATTGTTCTGGTTGATGACCACGCCATCGTACGTGAAGGTTTCAAACGGCTGATCGAGCTCGAGTCGGATATCGAGGTCAAGGCCGAGTGCCGTTGTGCCGATGAAGCGGTGGAAGCGGTGACTCGCGAGCGTCCTGACCTGGTGGCACTGGATTTGTCGCTGCCGGACGGCGGTGGGCTGCCCTTGATCGAGCATTTGCTGAGCGTTTCGCCGGACACGCGCATCGTCGTGCTGTCCATGCATGATGGCGAACCCTACGTTTCCGAAGCCTTGCGTCGCGGCGCCAGCGGCTACGTCACCAAGGGTGTCGCCCCCGAGGAGTTGGTGGCGGGATTGCGCCAGGTCATGCAGAACAATACCTATCTGAGCTCGGACCTGGTCGAGCGTCGCGCCGGTCGCAGTGCCGAGGAACTGGATCCGCTGCACCGCCTGACGGCGCGCGAACGTGAAGTCTTTCTGTTGCTGGCCGAGGGGCGCACACCGAAACAGACGGCAGCGGAATTGGGGATCGGCCAGAAAACCGTGTATATCCACCGCGCCAGCTTGATGGGCAAGTTGGGTGCGGGTTCGGAACTGGACTTGTATCGGCTGGCCGTGGAGCGTGGGCTCATCGCGGTCTGATCGACGCAAGGACGCGATTCGCCGTGTGGCACGAAAAGCGCCTCGGCAAGGGATGTGCGGACGTGTCGAATCTTGTTGCACTGACAGTTGTTTAGGATAATTCCTACATGGAGTTGACGGTTTGGCTTGTTGTGCCTGCCGTCTTGATATTGCATCGTGCCTCGGGGTTTGCATACGTCCGGTTTCCGTTTGTCCGAATCGGACCACACTTCAACGAGATACGGAATCGAGGGGATGTCATGGTCAGCGTGGTATTGGTCGACGATCACGAGTTGGTGCGGGTGGGATTCCGCATGATTCTCGAGCGCGAGTGCGATATCGAAATCGGTGGTGAAGCCGGCACGGCCGAGGAGGGGCTGGAGT
This sequence comes from uncultured Rhodanobacteraceae bacterium, assembly GCA_964608595.1. Lineage (GTDB taxonomy): Bacteria > Pseudomonadota > Gammaproteobacteria > Xanthomonadales > Rhodanobacteraceae > Oleiagrimonas. Next base: position 7,293 of record CAZSOU010000068.1, on the reverse strand, counting down.
TGATCCGCCACCGGAAACCCGACGTGGCGCTGATCGACGTGCACATGCCGGGCATGAGCGGACTGGAGCTGACCGAGCGTATCCTGCGGGCCGGTCTGCCCACGCGCGTAGTCATTCTCACCGTCGTCAGCGACACCCGTTTCCCGCGTCACATGCTGGATGCCGGCGCCTGCGGTTATCTGACCAAAAGCTGTCGTCCGGAAGAGCTGGTGACGGCAGTGCGCAAGGCGGCTGTCGGGCAGCGCTATCTCGCGCCCGCATTGGCACAGCGCCTGGCGTTCGCCACCTTTGACGACGAGTCGCCATTCGACGTGTTGTCCACACGCGAGCTGGAAGTGGCCATGATGCTGGTGCGCGGGCAATCGCTGGGCGTCATCGGCGAACAACTCCAGCTCAGCCCGAAGACAGTGTCCACCTACAAGCAACGCTTGATGGACAAGCTGGGCGTGAGCCACGTGGTGGAGCTGGCCAACCTGATGACCGCCCACGGATTGCTGGACAACCGCATGCACGCGTCCGTCGTCGACTGAACGCGCTGCCGGGCGCTTGAAGGAATGTGTATAGCCTCCATCTATGATGTTGCATGAAACAATCGATTGGACTGATTGGCGACAATCCGTAAACTGAGCCTGTCGAACGTTTTTTCCCACCACTACCAGGAGCATGCAATGTCCCTCGTAAACACCGAAATCAAACCGTTCAAGGCCCAGGCATTCAAGCAGGGCAACTTCATGGAAGTCACCGAAGCCGACATGAAGGGCAAATGGTCGATCGTGTTTTTCTATCCTGCCGACTTCACGTTCGTGTGTCCGACGGAGCTGGAGGACCTGGCCGACAACTACGCCGAGTTCCAGAAGATGGGCGTGGAAATCTACTCGGTATCCACCGACACGCATTTCTCGCACAAGGCTTGGCATGACACCTCCGAAGCGATCAAGAAGATCGACTACACCATGGTCGGCGACCCGACCCACGTCATCGCCCGCAACTTCGACGTGTTGATCGAAGAAGACGGCGTCGCCGATCGCGGCACGTTCGTGATCGATCCGGACGGCAAGATCCAGATCGTCGAAGTCCATGCCGGCAATGTCGGTCGTGATGCCGCCGAACTGCTGCGCAAGGTCAAGGCCGCGCAGTATGTCGCCAAGCATCCGAACGAAGTGTGCCCGGCCAAGTGGAAGGAAGGCGAAAAGACCCTGGAACCGTCGCTGGATCTGGTCGGCAAGATCTGATCGCGTTCGGTGCGTGATCCACCGGAACCGGGCGCTTGCCGCCCGGTTCCACCCCGCCGCGCGCGTCAGCGCGCATGCGGGGCCGGTTCCTGCAGCAACACGCGTGTACGACACGCGTCATCCCATCCACACTCACTCACGCGCGAACAGCGCCGGAGATCCGTCATGTTGGACAAGACCATGCAGGGCCAGTTGCAGGCCTACATGCAAAAAATCGTTCACCCGATCGAGCTCGTGGCCTCGCTGGATGACAGCGACAAGTCGCGCGAGCTGGGCGAACTTCTGCAAACCATCTCCGCGTTGTCGGACAAGGTCAGCTTGCGCCGCGACGACGACGAGGTGCGCAAACCGTCCTTTGCCATCGTGCGTACCGGCACCGATGTCGGCGTGCGTTTTGCCGGCATCCCGTTGGGTCACGAATTCACATCGCTGGTGCTGGCGCTGCTGCAGGTCGGTGGGCATCCGGCGAAGATCAGTGATGACCTGGCCGAACAGATCCGCAACATCGACGGCGAATACCGCTTCGAAACGTACATGTCGTTGTCGTGCCAGAACTGCCCGGAAACGGTGCAGTCGCTGAACCTGATCAGCATCTTGAACCCCGATATCAAACACGTCGCAATCGACGGGTCGCTGTTTCAGGACGAGGTGGAACGGCTGGAAATCATGTCCGTGCCAACCGTGTTGCTCAATGGTGAAGTGTTCGATCAGGGGCGCATGACGGTCGAGCAGATCGTGGCGCGCCTGGATTCCGGGTCGGCCGAGCGCGACGCCGAAAAGATCCGTACCAAGGATCCGTTCGACGTGCTGGTGGTCGGGGGCGGCCCGGCGGGCGCTGCGGCAGCCATTTATGCGGCGCGCAAGGGTATTCGTACCGGTCTGGCGGCCGAGCGTTTCGGAGGGCAGGTGCTGGACACGATGTCCATCGAAAACTTCATCTCGGTCAATTACACCGAAGGCCCCAAGATGGGAGTCGCCCTGGAACAGCACGTGCACGATTACGACGTGGACGTGATGAACCTGCAGCGCGCCACCCGGCTGGTGGCGGCCGAGGATTCGGCCAGCGGCCTGGTGGAGATCGAGCTGGACAACGGCGCTTCGTTGAAATCCAAGACCGTGGTGCTTTCCACCGGCGCGCGTTGGCGTCAGATGGGTGTGCCCGGCGAAGAAAAATATCGCAACAAGGGTGTGGCCTATTGCCCGCATTGCGACGGCCCGTTGTACAAGGGCAAACGCGTCGCCGTGATCGGCGGCGGCAACTCGGGCGTGGAAGCGGCCATCGACCTGGCAGGCATCGTCAAGCACGTCACGCTGGTGGAATTCGACAGCAAATTGCGTGCCGACAACGTGTTGCAGCGCAAGCTCGAGAGCCTTCCCAACGTCGACATCATCGTCAACGGCCAGACGACCGAAGTGCTGGGCGACGGCCCGAAGGTCAACGTATAGCGTTACACCGATCGCGCCAGTGACGCATCGCACGACATCGAACTCGAAGGCGTCTTCGTGCAGATCGGCCTGCTGCCCAATACCGAATGGCTCAAGGGCGCGCTGGAATTGTCGCCGCGCGGCGAAATCGTCATCGATGATCGTGGTGCAACCTCCTTGCCGGGCGTGTTTGCCGCGGGTGATGCAACCACAGTGCCCTACAAGCAGATCGTGATCGCCATGGGCGCCGGCTCCACTGCGGCGTTGAGCGCCTTCGACCACCTGATCCGGCACAGTGTGCCGGCGGCAGAAGACGTGAAGCAGGGCGAGGCCGCCTGACCATTCGGTGGCATTTGTCATTGGGCCGTGCGGGAGCGCATCAGATGCGCTCCCGCATTTGGATGCGGGGTTTTGCAGCAGCCCCTCGCAATGCAATACAAGTGAGAGCTATAATGCGAACCGTTCTCATTTGATACGGTTTTGTCGTGCGCTTGTCCGAATTGCCGAAAGGCGCCCGAGTCGTGGTTCACGCCGTCGATGACGCTCATCCCGCCGATCCCATTGCGCGCCGTTTGCGTGATCTGGGATTCATGCCGGGCGAAGTGGTGCGTGTGGTCGCACGTGCACCCATGGGCGGTGATCCGATGCTGATCCAGATCGGCTCCACACGTTTTGCCTTGCGCCGCAATGAAGCGGCGCGCGTCAGTGTGCGCGAGGAAGAGGTGGCGGCATGAGCGCATCCACCTTGCGTATCGCTCTGGTCGGCAACCCCAATTGCGGCAAGACGGCATTGTTCAACCAGTTGACCGGTGGACGCGCCAAGGTCGCCAATTACGCCGGCGTCACCGTCGAACGCAAGGAAGGCCGCTTCACCGCGCCATCGGGTCGCGTGCTGCAGGTGCTGGATCTGCCCGGTACCTACAGTTTCGATACCGTCAGCCCGGACGAAAAGGTCACCTTCGACGTGCTGCAGGGCAACTACCCGGGCGAAGAAATCCCGGACCTGGTGGTATGCGTGGCCGATGCCACCAACCTGCGCCTGCACCTGCGTTTTCTGCTCGAACTCAAGCAGATGGGCCGGCCGGTCGTGCTCGCACTCAACATGATGGACGACGTGCGTCGGCGTGGCATCCGCATCGACATCCCGGAGCTGGAGCGCCGCCTGGGCATTCCCGTGGTGGAAACCGTCGCCGTCAAGCGCGGCGGCGTGCGTGCGCTCATCAAGCGCGTGGACGGCGAAGTGCCCGATGCCGCGCCTCGGCGCGAGTGGAGCGACATCGATCGCGATGCGCTGCACGCGGAAGTACGCGACATCATGACAGCTGCGGTCGCCATGCCGCGCGCCACGGCACGTCTGGACGACGTGCTGGATCGCGTGGCGTTGCACCCGGTGTTCGGGCCGCTGATTCTGGCCGTGGTGATGTTTCTGGTATTCCAGGCCGTGTATTTCTTCGGCAAACCGATGACCGATGCCATCGGCGAAGGCTTCGGGTGGATGGGGGCGCAAGTGTCGGCGTTGCTCCCGGCAGGCCCGTTGCAGGGTCTGATCAACGAAGGCATTTTCGGCGGTCTGGGCACGGTGCTGGGCTTCCTGCCCGAAATCCTGGTGTTGTTCTTTTTCATTCTGGTGCTCGAAGAATCCGGCTACCTGCCGCGTGCGGCGTTTCTGCTCGATCGCATGATGGTTTCGGTGGGACTGACCGGGCGTTCGTTCATTCCGCTGTTGTCGAGTTTCGCCTGCGCCATTCCCGGAATCATGGGGACGCGCAGCATCACGGACCGGCGTGACCGGATTTCCACCATTCTGGTGGCGCCCTTGATGACGTGTTCGGCGCGCCTGCCAGTATATGCGTTGTTGATTGCCGCTTTCATCCCCCATCGCAGCGTTGCCGGTTTGTTCGGCCTGCAGGGTCTGGTTCTGTTCGTCTTGTACGTTGCCGGCATCGTGGGCGCGATGGTGGTCGGGTGGGTGATGAAACACATCCGTCGCGACAAGAGCGAACACGCCTTGCTGATGGAGCTGCCGTCTTATCGCGCACCCAAATTGCGTGACGTCGGTCTGGGCCTGTACGAGCGCGGCATGATTTTCATGAAACGCCTGACCGGCGTGATTCTGGCGTTGACCGTGTTGATGTGGGCCTTGTCCAGTTTCCCGGCGCCACCGCCGGGAGCGACGGGTCCGGCCATCGATTACAGCATTGCCGGCTACATCGGTCGTGCGTTTTCCTACATTTTTGCGCCGATCGGTTTCAACTGGCAGTTGAGCCTGGCCCTGGTACCGGCGTTCGCCGCGCGCGAAACCGCGGTGGCGGCATTGGCCACCGTGTATGCCGTCGGCGGCGATGCCGGCGCGTTGGGGCCCGCTCTGGCTTCGCATATTTCGCTGGCGACGGCGTTGTCGTTTCTGGTGTGGTTCGCCTACGCGCCGCAATGCATGTCCACGTTGGCCGTCATCAAGCGTGAAACTGATTCCTGGCGCATCGTCGGCATTTCGTTTGCCTATCAGTTCGTGATGGCCTATGTGGCATCGCTCATTGTCTACCAGCTTGCGAGTATTCTGCTATGAGCACCGAACTTGTCATCCAGTACATCGTCGTCGGGATGATCGTCGCGGCGTGCGCGGTGACGGCATTCCGCAAACTGCTGCCCAACCTGACCAACCGGTGGTTGGCGGCCGCGTCCATCCATTTCGGCCGCAAACGCGACTCGCGCGTGGCGCAAACGCTCAGTCGTCATTTGCAGCCCAAACAAGCCACGTCGCACAGTTGTGCCGACGGCTGCGCGACCTGCAATGCCTGCGGGCCGAAGAAACCGGCGGCAGCGCGCCCGCAAACCGACGCGCCCGATTCACGCCTGGCGGCGCAGATGGACGAGCCGGTCCCGCTGCATTTTCACGCGTCGTCGCGATAGCCCGGTCTTGCGGCGAGCACCCGGCGCAGGCCCGCGCGACGGGCCGCGTGGGCCGCGTGGGCCGCGGCGCGCCGGCTCATGCCGGTGCCGTTGCCATGTGCAGGATGATGGCGTGCTCGCGGATCTTGTTCAGCGCGCCCTCGACGGGAAGCGGCCAGTGCCGCGAAAGGGATGTTTCGCGGTTCCGCGCGGGTTGCTTCGCACGTCATGACTATTGCAGTGCACGGGGGGGATCTATATACTCTCCGTTCTCCCGGTGCGGGGTGGAGCAGTCTGGCAGCTCATCGGGCTCATAACCCGAAGGTCGTAGGTTCAAATCCTACCCCCGCTACCAACACTTTCTTTGACAAGAAAGCCTCCTCGGGAGGCTTTTTTGTTAAGCGCAGGAAGCCCGCGTGCCTTGACAGGTGACGTGCAGCTGGTTTGTTTCATGCTGGCAGGGATGGAACGGTGCCGTTGTCGGTGCCGTAAACAGGGCGTTACGCCCTTTTTTTGTTTGCAGAGCGTGATCCGGAGGCTTTTTTGGATACACAAGCGCTGAGCCGACGTTTCAGCGACGTTCTGGCCGATCTCGGTCTGGAGTGTGCTGGCGTGGAATGGTTGCCCTCGCAGGGGCAGGGCATGTTGCGCGTGTATATCGAGAGTCCGGAGCGTGAAGTGGACATCGACGATTGCGAAGCGGCCAGCCGCGAGTTGTCGGCGATGCTGGACGTCGAAGACCCGGTTTCAGGTCGGTACGTGCTGGAAGTGTCTTCGCCGGGGCTGGATCGTCCGCTTTTCACCATCGAGCAGTTCCGGCGTTTCGATGGCGAGGAAGTCAAAGTGGTGCTGTCGGCCCCGATGGATGGTCGCCGCCGGTTTCGCGGTCGATTGAAGGGTGTGGATGACAACACCATTCACATGGAACTGGACGATGGCACGACCGTCGACATCGAGCATGTTGCCGTGGAAAGCGCGCGCATCGTGCCCGACTGGGTTGCGCTGGGACTGGCTCCGGCGCCCAAACCGGGCGGTGCGGACAAACGCAAGAAAAAATCGGGTTGATTTGAACACAAGGGCGCGTGCGGCGCTCGCGGAGTCGTGACGATGAGCAAAGAATTGTTGCTGGTGGCAGATGCGGTGGCCAACGAGAAGGACGTGCCGCTGGATACCATCTTCGAAGCCCTGGAAGCGGCGCTGGCCTCGGCGGCCAAGAAGCGCTGGCCCGAGGAAGACGCCGATGTGCGCGTGAGTATCGATCGTCGCAGCGGCGAGTACGAAACATTCCGTCGCTGGGAAATCGTCGCCGACGACGTCGAGATGGAATCACCGTATCGCCAGATTCGTCTGATGGATGCCGTGGACGAGCGTGAAGGCGCCGAAGTCGGTGAATACATCGAGGAGCAGGTCGAAAACGCCACGTTCGGTCGCATTGCCGCGCAGGCCGCCAAACAGGTGATCGTGCAGCGGGTGCGCGAGGCCGAACGTGCGCAGGTGGTCGAAGCGTTCCAGGATCGCGTCGGCGAACTGGTCACCGGCATCGTCAAACGCGTCGAGCGAGGCAACGTCTACATGGATCTGGGCGGCAATGCCGAGGCGTTTGTGGCGCGTGACCAGTCGATTCCGCGCGAACCCGTGCGTGTCGGCGACCGTTTGCGTGGCTATTTGTATGAAGTGCGTTCGGAAATTCGCGGCCCGCAGATTTTCGTGTCGCGTACCGCGCCGGAATTCATGATCGAACTGTTCA
>CAZSOU010000067.1:0-13045 GCA_964608595.1 uncultured Rhodanobacteraceae bacterium | reverse complement strand
CGCGCGACGTGGTCAAGGCCGGCGACATCGTCAAGGTCAAGGTGATGGACGTGGATTTGAAGCGCCAGCGCATTGCGCTTTCCATGCGTCTGGACGACGTACCCGGCGAAAGCCGCGCCAGCCAGACGCAACGCGACGCACCGCGTGGGCATCGGCCACAGCGGGCCCGGCCCAAGCCGGCCAACGGACCGGCGACCGGTGGCGCATTGGCGGACGCCTTTGCGCGTGCGCGGCGCGATTGAGCTCCGTCTCGTACGCGATAATGCAGGTTTCCCGGCGTCTCAGCGGGGCATACGGTTGTCGCGCATGCGATACGCCCCTACGGGGAGCCTCGCAAAACCGTTGCACCCTGGAGCTATCCTTGTGGGAGGGGCCGGTGGCTCCGACGGATCTTGCGATACATCCTGTCGGGGCCACCGGCCCCTCCCACAGGACACTCCGATGATCCGCGGTTTTTCGAAGTTGGCTACGGTTGGATGGTGTCGAGCAGGCGGTACAGGATGGCACCCACGTCGCCGTTGCATTTGATCGTCAGAAGATCATCGGCGCGGGTCCGGCCGCGGTTGATGGCAGCAATCGAGGCGCCATTCCGGCTGGCGGCACGCACCAGGCGAAAGCCCGACCAGACCATCAAGGACGACCCGACGACCAGCACGCCGGGTGCCTCCATCATGATTCGCATGGCCGCATCGCGTACCGTCATCGGCACGGAGCCACCGAAAAACACCACATCCGGCTTCAACATGCCGCCGCAGCGCGGGCAATCGGGCACATCGAACGTGCTGAAATCGACATCATCGATGTCGGCATCGCCGTCGGGTGCGATGCGCTCGGCATGATCGGCCCAGCCCGGGTTCAGGGCCGCGAGGCGTTGTTGCAACCACTCGCGTTTGTAACGGGTGCCGCACCGCAGGCAGATCACCCTGTCCAGCCGTCCATGCAGGTCAACGACATGCCGGCTGCCGGCGCGTTGATGCAGGCCATCGACATTCTGCGTCACCAGACCGGCAATCAGATCACGCTGTTCCAGCGTCGCCAGGGCCGTGTGAGCCGCGTTGGGCCGCGCGTCGACAAAATGACGCCAACCGGCGTAACTGCGGGCCCAGTAACGGCGCCGCACGGCCGGGCTGCCGATGAATTGCTGATGCGTCACCGGTTGCCGGCTCCGTTTCCACCGGCCCTCGCCATCCCTGTAATCGGGAATGCCCGAGGCGGTGCTGACGCCGGCGCCGGTGATCACGGCCACCGGCGCACGGGCCCGCAACCATGTCGCCAGATCGGGCGGTTGACCGGCCTGCAGGCTCGAATGATGTGTGGGCATATCGACCATCTGTTCGGCACTATAACGCGCCGCCGGCCGGGTGCCGGGAATCTGGGCGGTAGAAACCATGCGAGCGAGGCAAAGCAGTTTTGAGTCAGATTTTCGGCCATTTGAGGCGAATAGCCGTAGCTATTCAACGAAAATGGGCGGGAAAGCTGGCCAAAACAGCGAAGCCGCAGCCGCTTGTGTTTCTACCGTCCAGGCTCCTAGGCTGCAGTGTCATGAACACACCGACCATTTCCGACACGCGCCGCGAACTTCCTCGACGACTGGGCCTTTTCACCGGCATGGCGGTGGTGGTCGGCATCATCATCGGCAGCGGCATTTTCCAGGTGCCCGCGCCGATCGCCGGGCAGGCCGGCAATCTCACCGGCATTGCCCTGGTCTGGATCCTGGGCGGACTGGTGGCCTTGTTCGGCGCCTTGTCGATCGCCGAGCTGGCGACGATGTTTCCCGAGGCCGGCGGCCCCTACGTTTACTTGCGGGAGGCCTACGGCCGACCGTTGGCGTTTTTGTTCGGCTGGATGTGGCTGTTGACCACCCCGATCTCGTGGGCCGCGCAAAGTCTGATGTTTTCGCAGTATCTGGCGTTTTTCGTGCCGCTTTCCAACACGGCCACCCACATCATCGCGGCCGTATTGATCGTGGTCGTGGCCGCCGCCAACGTGCGCTCGGTGAAGATCGGTGCGGCGATCCAGAATTTGTCGGCTGCCACCAAGGTGCTGGCCATCATCGGGCTGTCGCTGGCGATTTTTTTTCTGGCTCCCGGCGGCGAGAACAACCCGTTGACCAGCGAGCCGATGGGCGCGGCGCAATGGTCGGGTATCGGATTGGGGCTGGTGGCCGTGTTGTGGGCGTATGACGGCTGGGAAAACCTGACCACGCTGTCGGGTGAAATGCGCAATCCGCAACGCAATCTGCCGTTGGCGCTGGTCGGCGGCGTGGTGGTGATCATCCTTGTGTACCTGCTGATCAACACGGCGTATCTGCGCGCGCTGAGCATTCCGGATCTGGCCGCCTCCAAGGCGGTCGCCACCGATGCCGCCGACGCGGTGCTGGGCCGCGCCGGCGTGTCGTTCGTGGGCGCACTGGTGATGCTGTCGGTGTTCGGCACGCTCAACGGCAGCATCCTGTCCAGCCCGCGCGTGTTTTATGCGATGGCCGACGACGGCTTGTTCTTCAAGACCGTCGGCAAGGTGCACCCGAAGTACGAAACGCCGTATGTGGCCATCGGTTTCATCGTGGTGCTGGCGGTGATCTACGTGCTGCTGCGCACCTTCATGCAACTGGCCGCCGCTTACGTGCTGGGAATCTGGCCATTCCTGGCGTTGGCGGTGATCGGCATTTTCATCCTGCGACGCAAGCGACCCGATTTTCCACGCCGCTACCGAGCCTGGGGCTACCCGGTGGTTCCCGCGCTTTTCGTGTTGGCAACAATCGTCGTGGTCGGCAATTCGTTATGGCAGCAGCCCTGGTCGACGGGGACGAGCATTCTCATCACGTTGGTCGGTTTGCCGCTGTATTTTCTGTGGATTCATTGGCAACGGCGCCGTGACAGCGTCGATTGACCTCCTGCCGTCGCTGGTTTCATCACCCCGCGACGGCACAAGCGCGTCGTTCCGCGTCCGGTTTTGATCCGGTCCCCGGACCGTGATCAATACAACGTGCGCTTGCGTATGGATTGGTTTATGGTGGCATGCAGTATTCGACCGGGGAGAAACCCATGCTGCGTTTGCGTCATTTGAGTGGTGCCATCGTCGCCGCACTCGTATTCAGTGCTGCCGCGCAAGCGGGAACGACCGACTTCAACAAGGTCGTGGTATTCGGCGACAGCCTCAGCGACAACGGCAATCTTTCGCTGGCCGGTGGAGCGCAGCAGGCCAGCCGCTTCACCACCAATCCCGGTGAAGTTGCCGTCGAGCATGTCGCCGACCATTACGGGTTCAATCTGACGCCTTCGGTGACCGGTGGTACCGATTTCGCCTTCGGAGGCGCGGGCGTGGTCACCAATTCGCCTGGAACCCCCGCGTCGGTACCCACGATCACCGATCAGGTGAACGGGTATCTCGCCACCGCCGGCGGCATGGACGGCCACACGCTTTACACCATGTGGGGCGGCGCCAACGACATTTTCTACCATGCCACGGCGACCGCCGCCGCCGGACAGGCGCAGCAGATCATTCAGGCGACCATTCAGCAGCAGGTGGAAGGTGCCATTGCCGGCGGCGTGATTCCGAACGATCCCGCGGCCATCGACGCGTTTGTGCAACAGATCACGCCGGTCGTCACGCAGCAGGTCGTGGCCCAGGTACAAGCCCAGGCTGGCGTCACCCCGGAAACCCCGGATCAAGCGCAGGCGGCCATCGCCGCCGCCGCGCAGCAGGAAGTGAAACTGCTCGGCAAAATGCATGCCGCCGGCGCCAACTACGTGTTGGTTTTCAATCTGCCCGACATTGGTCTGACACCCAGCGCCGCCGCGCAAGGGGAAGCTGCCGCACAGGGTCTGAGCGGTTTGTCGCTGCTGTACAACGGCGTGCTGGGAGCGGGCATCCACCAGCTTTCCGATCAGGGTCTGAACGTGGTTCCGGTCAACGTGTATGCGCTGTTCAACGAGGTCGTCGCCGATCCGTCGGCGTTCGGATTCAGCAATGTCACCGATCCGGCCTGCGGGGCCGGGGCGATTTCGGTACAGTGCGGACCGGAAGGTTCGGGCGCGCCCTATACCTATGCCCCGGGGACTGATCAGAGTCACCTGTTCGCCGACGGCGTGCACCCGACCACGGCCGCGCACGCCATGCTGGGTCAATACGTCATGGCCGAGTTGAACGCTCCCGGACAGATTTCCATGCTGGCCGAAGCACCACTGGCGGCGGCCAACGCGCACCTGGACATGATCCGCAACCAGATGCGTGTCGACCACAACGGCGGCACGACGCGCGTCTTTGCCGGCGCCAGTTACGGACACCAGAGCTTCGACGCCAGCGGTGACTCGCCCAAGACCGACAGCAACAACGTCAACCTCACGCTGGGCGTGGACGCCGCCGCCGGCGATCACGTCAATATCGGTGCGGCGCTGGGATTGGCCCGCAACCACGCCGATGTCGGCGTCGGCGGCTACAGGCTCGATTCGATCATCGGCTCGGGTTACGCCGTGTGGCATCGTGGCGGGGGCTACCTCGGTGCCAACGTCGGCTTCGCCCAGTTGAGCTACAACGACATCAACCGCCGCTTCCAGTTGGGCGCCCTGCAACGCACCGAGTCGGGCCAGACCGACGGCAACCAGCTGCTGGCCGGTATCAACGGCGGCTGGTGGTTCGGGTCCGACAGCGTGCGCACCGGTCCGTTTGCGCGCATTCAATGGCAGCGCATCCGCGTGGACGGCTACACCGAGTCGGGCAACGACAGCTCGGCCATGTGGTTCGATCATCAGGAGCGCAGTGCGCTGGTGAGCACACTTGGTTGGCAGCTCAAGGGAGACTGGAGCGTCGGGGCGAGCACGTTGCACCCCTACATCAACGTGGCATGGAACCATGATGACCGCGCCGACCCGCGCAAAGTGCGCGCCGGCCTGGCAAGCATGCCGGGAAGTTTCGCGCTGACCGGCTTCATCCCCGATGCAAACTGGGCCAGCGCCGATCTCGGGTTGACGGCGGACTTCAGCGACACTGTCAGCGGCTGGGTGGCGTATCACGGCCGTTTCGCCGACAGCAACGAGCGCCTCAACAGTTTGAATCTGGGGCTCAAGATCGCGTTCTAGGAGCCTGGGCGCAGCAGAAGGTTGGTGAATCAAACAGGCCGGGTTCAAACGCCCTGCCTGTCGGCACGTTGTTTCGGATGAGGGGTTTTCCGATACGGTGCTCAATGGGCGCCACGCGAGAGCGCGTCTGATGCGCGACAGCGGCCCCACAGCCCCGCAATCCTTTGCCACGCATGTGGGGCGCACACTCGCGATGGTCGATCCGGGTCATGAAAAAGGCCGCCTTGTCAGGCGGCCTTTTTCATTGTCGCAATTGGTTGGCGCCTGGAACTTGTCCGTGAATAACGTAACCGTTCGTGTCGAGCGCAGCGAAGCGAAGTCGAAACACCGGAAATTCGCACCGCATGGCCCTTCGACTTCGCACCTTCGGCGCCGCGCTCAGTGCGAACGGCCCATTTACGGACAAGTTCTTACTTGCTCTTGCGTGCGCGCGCAAACATGTCCACGGCATCCTTGCGCAGTTTGGCCGCCGTGTCGGCATCCAACTTGGTGGTTTTCCCGTTGGCCAGTTTCTGGTTCAGGATCAGTTCGCCCTGCTCGTCCCAACCGGCGCGATCGGTTTCGCTGGGTTTGGCGTTCTGGCTCGCCTTTTTCTCTTTCACCACGACCCACGGTTTGCTGTCCTTGTACGCGAAGCTGGTTTCGGTGTAACCGCCGTCAACGTAGTCCGACAGCTCGATCACGAAACGGATCTGGCCGCTTTCCTTGTCGCGGAATACCTGCCAACCGCGAGACACGGTCTTGTTGAGCGACGTACCCTTGCTCATCTTCATGCCGCCGATCTGGCCTTTCAGTTTCTTGTATTCGGCGTACACCTTCTCGCCTTCCGTCGGTACGGCGGCAAGTTTGATCTCGACATGGTCGGGCGCCTTCTGTGTCAGCACCGGAGCCTGCAACGGCATCTTGTAATGACGCTCGCCGTCAACGATCTCGGCATCGATCACGTACAGATCACTCGCGTGAATCGCGTTCGGCTGGAGATCGAACTTGAACTGCACCGGAAGCGACTGGATCGGCGCCACTTTCTTCTGCTTCAGTGGAGTACCGCCATTGGAAGACACGTCCTCCAGTTTGATGGTCAGAACCGCCTGATCCGTCAACTTGTGCTCGTCCGGTGACTTGAGGCCCACGGTACCGCTGACACTGGAGGCGATTTGCGTGTTCCCGGTGGAGCCGCTCTGTGCCGCGCCCGCGCCTTGCTGGGAGCCGGAATTGCCGCTGCAACCGGCCATACCCAGTGCTGCCAACACAGCCAAAGACAAAACCGTCGTGCGCATGAGGGAACCTCTCTGAAAAGCGATGGGGGTGTCACAAATGACGACAGGCCTGCATGACCCACCGTTTTTGCGGGGGAATGCCCAAGGATAGCGCCAACAAGAATGGTAAAACAAGATATTTTGACGAACGCGTAGCCCACCTCGCCGTCGGCTGGTGCCCGCACAGTGTCTTCCCGCCTGCAGTATTTGTACCAACCGGGGATTTCATGCGGTCGATACCCGTTTCCCGGCATGACCCACACCCACCAAATCCCCTCGCTCGGTCTCTTGAGCGTGTGGCCCTGAAATGGTTACCCACGAAAAAAAGCGCCACCCCGTAGGGTGGCGCCTGCAAAGTCCTTTTCAAGCCGTTTCTGTCCGATCAGTAGTCGTACGACACCGTGAAGCGGACGTAACGCGGGCTCTCGTAGTAGATCGGCATGTGATACGCGTTGTTGACCGTACGGTTGTAACGATCGAAGCGATGCGGATTGACCTGGATCGGCTTCTGCTCGTTCAACACGTTGAACACATAGACCTTGAATGCCAACTTGTGATCGGCGAATGCCGGCATGTAGGCAATGCCCAGGTTCAGCTGCTTGGTCCACGGCGTGCTCGTCGACCCCGGAGGTGAAGGCTGGCCTTCGCACCAGTGGTAATCACTGCCGTAACCGAAGCCCGGGTTGGTGTGATCCGGACCGAAGAAGCCCAGGCAGTTCACCGGATGTCCGGACATGACCTTCAACGTACCGGAAAGCCTCCATTCCGGAGTCATCTGCCAAGCGCCGTAAGCCTTCAGCGAATGGCGAACGTGGTTGGAGAGGTAACCGCGCGAAGCACTCATCAGCTCCGCGTAATCCCAATCTTCCGTCGCGGCGATGTCACCCTGGCCGATATCCGAACGCACCTGGCCTTCCGAGTTGCCCCAGTTGCGCGAGAAGGTGTAGTCGATGCGGCCCATCCACGTACCGTCGAACGGGTGCTCCAGATACATCTCCAACGCATAGTAGTCACGCTGGGCGTCCGGGAGCTTCGCCAGCTCCGGCCCGACGGGAACACTGATACCGTCGTTTCCGTTTTTGCCAGCGACGGCATAGACGTTGGTACGGTTGGGGTTGAACAGATGGCAGTAATCCGCGTCCCAGGCGTAGTCGTCCGGGTTCAGACCCATGTTCTCGATGCCTTGTTTGATCGCGGTCGGGTAGCAACCATCATCAATCAAGGTACCCAGGGTCCGATAGGTCGCCTTGGCGCCGTAAACCCATTTGTCACCCAAGGTCTTGTCGAAACCGACCATGACCTCGTCCTGGTACTGCGGCTTGAGGTTCAACGCCGCCACGGTGCGGGGATCCGGCGGCGCACCGAACTCGCCGTTGGACGAAACCGGACCGGCAGGATCGGCACCCGGAGCCGCAGTGCTGCCCACCTTGTTGACCGGAGTCAAGCCGGTCGGGTTGCCGTTGGCGTCGATACCGGTGTACGTGAAGTACTCGTTGGTGTACGTCGAAGCCGTCGCCTGGCGATTGGCCACGCCCTGCGGCAGCGCCAGGTAGTAACGACCGGCGTTGCCGTAGATTTTCAGCGAGGAATCACCGAACACATCCCAGCTGACGCCCAGACGCGGCTCATATTGGCCCGTCTGGTTCACGAATGCTTCACCCTTGCCGTTGTAGTTGGTGAAGCTGTCGTCGCGCAGACCAAGGCTGATGAGCAGGTTCGGGGTGATCTGCCAGTCATCCTGAATGTACCAGGCCTTCTGGCGCGCACTCATCTTGGCAATCGTCGAGTAGATGTACTTCGAGACCACGTAACCATCGCTGCTCAGCGGCGGACCGCCGACACCGAGCACATCGTTGATGGGCATGTAATGCGAGCCGTCCTCGGACAGCGCCGCCTTGCTGTAGATCCACAGGTAGTGATCCGGGCTGGAAACTTCCTGACCCTGACCGTTGGACCAGTAATGCATGTTGTCGATACCGGCGGACAACAGGTGGTCACCCAGCTGATAGGAGAAATCGACACGCAGGCCGTTGGAACGGGAGCCGCGGGTCGGAGACGTCCAGTAGGCGGAAGTCTGGTCATTGACGATCGGCGAACCGCCGTTCAATGCCGGGTTCTGGGAACCGGCCGCGGAGATGAAGTGGTTGTCGCTCTTGAACGGAAGCTGCTGCGGATTGTCGACAGTCGTCTTGCCGTACAGCACGCTCAACGTGGCGGCATCACTCAGGTAGCCCGTGTAATGGAAGATCTGCGTCTTGTAATCGAAGTCGTTCCAGGGGTTCGGTCCCAGAGAGAACAGATCGTTGTAGTTGTCCGGATCATAACGGAACGTTTCGCCGTAACCGTTACGCTCGGTATCCTTCAGGAAGGTGTACTCGAGCACGTTGCTGTCGTTGATGTTCCAGTCCAACTTGCCGTACCACTTGGTGCTGTGGTTCTTGTAGTAGTTGTCCTGCTGAGAATCCACCGAGGAAACGCTGCGATTGCGCTGCCGGTCCGTCTCGCCGGCCAGGAAGAAGAACAGTTTGTCCTTGACCAGCGCGCCGCCGACATAAGCGGAAAGATTTTCATCCCAGCCCTTGTTGTCGCCGCGATAACGGTACAGCATGCCGCGCTTGTCACCGTCGGTGAATTCTTCGTTACCGGTCAGGTTGACGTACGGATAATAGGTGCTCTTCGGGGACGAACGCAGGGAACGCGGCACCCACTGAACGCGGGCGCCGAAGTGCCACTCGTTGGTACCGCGCTTGCCGATCTGGTTGATGATGCCGCCGTCGGCACGACCGTACTTGGCTTCGAAGCCGCCCGTGATGGTCTGCTGCTGCGCAATGGCGCCATACGGCAGGTAGTAGGCCGGGCCTTCGCTGTTGTACAGACCGGTGGTGTTGTAACCGTTGACGTAATAAGCGTTTTCCGTGACGCCGGCGCCGCCGACCGAGAAGCCGCCGAAATAGTTGCTGCCCGCGGTCGTGCCGGGAGCCAGCAAGGCGATCGCGTCGGAGCTCTGACCGACCGGCAACTGCTGCAACTGCCGCGCGGAAAGCGTGAAGTTGGAGCTTACGCTGCTGACGTCGATCGAGGGAAGCGCACTGGCCGACACGACGACGGCCTGCATCGACTGCGCGTTGCCGCTCGCGCCGCCACCGAAGTTGATCTGCGTACCGCCACCGACGGTGACGTGCACGTTTTGATGGCTGCTGACCGCTTCACCGTTCTGCATCAACGTGACGGTGTAGTTGCCGACCGGCAGGTTGCCCACGCTGTAGCTGCCGTTGCCGGCAACCGTCGCGGTCCGGACCATGCCGGTGTCACTGGTGATCGTCACGGTTTCGCCGGCTTGTACCGGAGCACTACCAAAGATGGAGCCGGTGGTGGCCTGGCCGTAGGCCATGCCGGTTACGCCCATGCCCAATGCGAGAGCAACGACCAACGCGTTGCGCTTCGGCAGGGCCCGACGCGTCAAGGAACGCATGCTTTTCATTACAGAAATCTCCCCAGATAAGCCGTGAGGCTACTGAAAAAGGCGGTGAATCAGACAACCTGACCACCCAACTTCACAACCGCAAGCCCTTGAGCCTTGTAGTGGCGTCATCCCAAGACGCCCGGCTGGCGGGGCTTGCCGCTGCCAATTGCAACGGCATCGCGTGCAAAAACATGGCGCGCGAAATACCTGCAGACGTCACGCTACCCCTCTTTGTAACACCATGTCAACACTTTTTTAGCAAAAAATGCGGTGTTTGCCGCAACGTCATGACGCTCTGATTGAACACCGGACAGCCCTCGCCGCAATGATTTTTGAACCTGAACTGCAGGAACGCATCCCGTACCCGACGGTCTCAAGGCGTGATGAAAACGTAAAATTGTCGCCCGCAAGATACGCTTTTGCCAACGGCACGATGCATGCGGAGGGGATGCGCAGTACGCCCGTCAAAGGCAGGAAATGTCGGCGATCGCCATGAATTCGGCCTTGAGGGCCGCCAGCAACGCCAGGCGGTTGGCACGCACGGCATCGTCTTCGGCCATGACCAGTACGGTATCGAAGAATCGGTCGACCGGGGCCTGAAGTGCCGACAGCCGCGTCAGGGCCGTGGTGTAATCGCCCGTGGCAACGGCCTGCCCGGCCATCCGACTGGCCTCCGCGAGGGCTTTGGCCAGCGCGCGCTCGGCGTCGTCCTCGAACCGGTTTTCGTCGACTTGCGAGCCGATCCCGGTGCCTGCTTGCGCCTGTTTGCGCAGAATGTTGCCGACACGTTTGTTGGCGGCAGCCAGGCTTTCGGCTTCCGGGCGTCGGGCAAATGCGGCCACGGCACGCAGTCGGCGGTCGAAATCGGGCAGCGTGGACGGGTCGACGGCGGCGACGGCCTCGAATTGCCCGTGGGTGAACCCCTGATCGGCGTAGTAGCCGCGCAGGCGCTCGAGGACAAACGCCTTCAGGTCGGCGGCCAGCTTGCTGCGTGACGGGGGTTGACTGGATGCCGATTTCGGCTGTTTTTTCGATGTCGCTGCGGACGAACCTTCTGCACCGCCCCCTTTGCCACGGGAAGAAGCGTACAGCGCGGTGTCGGGGATCAGTTCCAGAGCTTCGCGGAAGGCACCTTCGAGGTCGATGGCCATGTCGGCTTCGACCAGGGTGCGCGCCAGACCGAGTGCGGTGCGGCGCAGGGCGAACGGATCCTTGTTGCCGGAGGGCTTCATGCCGACGGCAAAAATACCGGCCAGCGTATCCAGTCGTTCGGCCACGGCCAGCACGCGCGCCACGTCGCCGGTGGCGATCCGGTCGCCGGATTGGCGCGGCATGTAACTTTCGTCCAGCGCATCGGCAACCGCCGCATCTTCGCCCTGCGCGCCGGCGTAATAGCGGCCCATGGTGCCTTGCAATTCGGGGAATTCGCCCACCATCAGTGTCAGCAGATCGCATTTTGCGAGGCTGGCGGCGCGCGTGGCGAGGCCGGCATCGACGCCGACGCGGTTGGCGATCACGCGGGCCAGCTCGGCCACGCGGCAGGTCTTGTCCCACAGACTGCCCAGGGCTTTTTGATAGGTGACGTCGGCAAGGCGCGGCTGCAGATCGGGCAGAGGCGTCTTCAGATCTTCGCTGTAGAAGAACTGCGCATCGGCGAAACGCGGCCGGATGACGCGCTCGTAGCCCTTGCGGATCTGTGCCGGGTCCGTGGAAGCGACGTTGGCGACACCGATGAAGTGCTCGGTGAGCTTCCCTTCGGCGTCGAACACCGGCACGAATTTCTGATTGGCTTCCATGGTGGTGATGAGCGCTTCGGCAGGCACGCGCAGGAAGTCGCGCTCGAACGCGCAGGCCACGGCGACCGGCCATTCGTTGAGGTTGGCCAGTTCATCCAGCAACGCATCGGACAGCCGTGGCTCCCCGCCTTTGCCCACGCGTGCGATTTCATCGCGGATGCGGCGGCGACGCTCGCCCGGATCGGCCAGTACGAAGGCTTCGCGCATGGCATCCAGCCATGTGTCCGGATGGTCGATGGCAACGGCGTCGGGATGATGAAAGCGATGACCGCGCGACAGACGCCCGCTGGTCAAACCCATCAGTTCGGTGTCGACCACCTGATCGCCATGCAGCATCACCAGCCAATGTACCGGGCGCACGAAGCTGTAATCGTGGTCGCCCCAACGCATCGGGCGCGGCACCGGCAGGCCCTTGAGCGCGTCGGCAAGAATCTCCGGCAACAATGCGGCGGTGGCCCGGCCCGGTTTGACGGCGCGGTAGACGAACCATTCGCCCTTGTCGGTCTTGAGGGTTTCCAGTGCATCCACGTCCACGCCGCAGGATTTGGCGAAGCCGGTCAGTGCGCGCGTGGGGTTGCCGTCGGCGTCGCGGCCGGCGGTGAGCGCCGGGCCGCGGCGCTCGACGTTTTGATCAAGCTGCGAGGCCGCCACGGCAGGCACGTGCACGGCCAGACGACGCGGCGTGCAATACGTGCGTGCGTGGGCCGTGTCGCCGGCAATGCCGCATTTTTCCAGGCCGTCGCAAATGCCCTTGGCGAATGCCGTGGCCAGTGCGTCGAGGGACCTGGGCGGCAGCTCTTCGGTGCCCAGCTCGATCAGCAAGGGTTCGCGTTGTCCGACCCGCCCTTCGATTTCGGCCTTCGGCCCATGCTCAGGGCGAGCGGTGGAAAGAGAGTCGGTCTGCGGCTTGCGCCCGGAATCAAGAGCTGGCGTGATGTTCTCAGCCATGGGCCTTCTCCTTGCCAAGCCCCGGAAAGCCCAGCTTTTCGCGTTGTTCGACATATGCCACGGCGACCGCACGCGACAGGGCGCGCACGCGCAGGATGAAGCGCTGGCGCTCGGTGACGGAAATGGCGCGCCGCGCGTCCAGCAGGTTGAAGGTGTGGCTGGCCTTCATGACCTGCTCGTAGGCCGGCAGCGGCAGGCCGGCTTCGACCAGCTTTTGCGCTTCTGCTTCGCAGGTGTCGAACCACGCGAACAGTTTTTCCACGTTGGCGTGCTCGAAGTTGTAGGTGCTCTGTTCGACTTCGTTCTGGTGGTAGACGTCGCCGTAGGTCACCACGCCGCGCGGGCCGTCAGTCCAGACGAGGTCGTAGACGTTGTCCACGTTTTGCAGATACATCGCCAAGCGTTCCAGACCGTAGGTGATTTCGCCGGTCACGGGTCGGCATTCCAGTCCGCCGGCCTGCTGGAAGTAGGTGAACTGGGTGACTTCCATGCCGTTCAGCCACA
>CAZSOU010000066.1:0-13155 GCA_964608595.1 uncultured Rhodanobacteraceae bacterium | reverse complement strand
CGATGCCGGCGAATTTCTGGAACAGGATGCCCTTGCCTTCCATCACCGGCTTGCCCGCCAGCGGACCGATGTTGCCCAGACCCAGTACCGCGCTGCCGTTGGTGATCACGCCCACCAGGTTGGAGCGCACGGTGAGTTCGGCGGCTTGTCCGGGATCGTCGACAATGGCCTCGCAGGCGGCGGCCACGCCCGGCGAATAAGCCAGGGCGAGATCACGCTGGGTCAACAGCGAGGTGGTCGGCGTGATCTTGATCTTGCCGGGGTGCGGCTGACGGTGATACTCGAGCGCGGCTTGCGCGAGTTCCTCGGGAAGTTTGGACATGTGGGTGTGGCTGGTCAGGGGAAGGCCGCCATGAATGGCAGAGGCGCCATGGTAGCGCAGGCCGTCAACATGCGGGTACCAACTCGCAAGACATTTCCGTGGGAGGGGCCGGTGGCCCCGATGAATCCTGCGGTGCATCTCGTCGGGGCCACCGGCCCCTCCCACGGAAATTTCGATGACCGGCAATATCCGGGGGTTCCCGGCATGTCTGTCGGAAATCCGTCACTCGCGCCGGCGCCGGCCGCGGCCACGGGTGGGTCGGCGGCCTTCGCCCTTGCGCTGGCGACGTGCTTCCAGTTGCGCCGCCTGTTGCTCGCGCTCGTCGCGCAACTTGCGGTAGTTGTGCCAGCGTTCGGGGTCGATGTCGCCGGCGGCGATCGCGGCTTGCACGGCGCAGCCGGGTTCGCCTTCGTGATTGCAGTCGGCGAAACGGCAGCGCAGCGCCAGGGCTTCGATGTCGGCGAAAAGGTCGAGGTTTTCCTCGCCGGTGAGTTTCAACTCCCGCATGCCGGGGGTGTCGATCAGACAACCGCCGGTGGGCAGCATCAGCAGGGCGCGATGCGTGGTGGTGTGGCGGCCGCGGCTGTCGGTTTTGCGTACGTCGCCGGTGGCCATGCGGCTCTCACCCAGCAACGTGTTGGTGAGCGTGGATTTGCCGGCGCCGGACGAACCCACCAGCACGGCGCTGTCGCCCGGACCCAGATAAGGCTCCAGGATTTCGCGGCAGGCCGGATCTTTGCCGTTGAGCCGGTGGATCGGCGTCGTTTCCGGCAGACGTTCGCGCAACGCGTGCAGGCGCTCGGCCACATCGGGGCAACGATCGGCCTTGCTCAGCAGCACCACCGGTTGCGCGCCGGACCCTTCGATCAGCAGCAGATAGCGTTCGATGCGACGCGGATTGAAGTCGCCATCCAACCCGGTCAGCACCAACACGTAATCGATGTTGGTGGCAATGATCTGGCGCGCATAACGCTCGCCGGCGGCGGCGCGGGTCAAGGTGGTGCGGCGCGGCAGGACCCGCGTGATTTCCGGGGTCTCGCCCGGCGCCAGCTCGACGAAGTCGCCCACGGCGGGGCGCAATGACGGGTCCAGGCCGCGCTTGAGAAAATGTCCGTCGGGCTGCGCCGCGAACACGTGTTCACCGTCATGCACCTCGTAGCCGGCGCGATGCTGCGTCACCACGCGCGCCAGCGGCACGGCAGGCGATTCGCCGCGCCAGCCGATACGTCGCAATGACTCCAGAGCGGTGTTTGGTGACATGGGCGAAGCGTAGCAGGCTGTACGCACGAACTGCCCGCAAATTTCGTGCCCGGAGCACGGCAGGCGTCATCGCGGCGCGGGCTCCGAACACGCCGCGCTGTTCAGGCTTTGACACCTCACCACCAAGGGCGCTTCGATCAACGCCACGCAGGCGGGACCGGCGGGTAGCACCGCGCCGGTCTCATGTTGGTAGGATGAAATGACGGCTCCACCAGAGGACGATTTTTGGACAACATCCCAACCAGCCCGCGTCTGGCCGAGGTTCGCTATGAAATTCGCGGGGCGCTGGCGCGGCGCGCGCGCGAACTGGAAGCGGCCGGCCGCGACATCGTGCATCTCAACATCGGCAACCCGGGGCGCTTCGGTTTTCGTACACCGGCTCCTCTTGTCAACGCCGTTGCCGCGCATCTCGAAGACAGCGAAGGCTACTGCCGGGAACAGGGGTTGGAACAGGCCCGCGCGGCGGTGGTGGCGCAGCAGACGGCACGCGGCGTGACCGATATCGACAGTCACCGCGTGTTCATCGGCAACGGCGTCAGCGAGTTGATCGACACCAGTCTGCGCGCGTTGCTCGCACCCGGCGATGAAGTGCTGCTGCCCAGCCCCGATTATCCGCTGTGGAGCGCGGCGACGTTGCTCAACGGCGGTCAGCCGCGCTATTACCGCTGCCTGGCCGCCAACGCGCATTTGCCCGACCCGGGTGAAATCGAATCGTTGATCACGCCGCGCACGCGCGCGATCGTGCTGATCAACCCCAACAACCCGACCGGCGCGGTGTATCCGCATTCGTTGCTGGAACGCCTTGTCGACATCGCCGCCCACTACGGTCTGTTGCTGCTCAGCGACGAAATCTACGACGGCATCACCTACGACGATGCGCGCTTTCAGCCGCTGGCGCCGCTGGCCGGCGCGCATCCGTGCCTCACCTTCAGCGGTTTGAGCAAAGTACAGCGCGCCTGCGGTTACCGGGTCGGCTGGATGACGCTGTCCGGCGCGCCTGCTGCCACGGCGAGTTATCGCGACGCGCTGCAACTGCTGGCCGCGTTGCGCTTGTGTTCCAACGTACCGACGCAGTGGGCGGTGGCGCCGGCGCTGCAGGGTACGGGCAACATCGATACGCTGACCGCACGCGGCGGACGGTTGCATCAGGCGCGCCAGGCTGTATTGAGCGGCGTTGCCGCCAGTGAATTTCTCGACATCGTCGCGCCGCGCGGTGCGCTGTACGCCTTTCCGTCGGTCAGCGTGACAGCGTTGCCGGTATTCGACGACAACGCTTTCGCCTTGCGTCTGCTGGAAGATGAATCGGTCCTGCTGGCGCCCGGCTCCAGTTTCAACGTGGCGGCCAGCCGTCACCTGCGCCTGACGTTGCTGCCGGAACCGGAGGTCCTCGCGGACGTGTTCACGCGCATCGAGCGCACCCTTACCCGCATGGCCGACGCCGGCGCGCGTCAACACGTGGCCACGGTGTGACGATGGCCGACACGACGCGACGTTATCTGGCACTGGGCGACTCCTACACCATCGGCGAAGGCGTGCCGGTGGATGCGCGCTGGCCCATGGTGATGGCGCGGCGTCTGCGTGACGACGGCATGGCCGTCGATGATCCCGAGATCATCGCCGTCACCGGCTGGACCACCGACGAGCTGGCCGCCGGCATGGACGCGGCGACGCTCGAGCCGCCATACGACCTGGTGTCGCTGCTGATCGGCGCCAACAATCAATACCGCGGGCGCGACGTCGCCAACTATCACCACGAATTCGCCACGTTGCTGGAACGTGCCATCGGCCTTGCCGGCGGCGCTGCCGGGCAGGTGCTCGTGGTATCGATTCCCGACTGGGGCGTTACCCGCTTCGCACATGACACCCGTCGCGACAGCCAGGTCATCGCCGCCGAGCTGAACGCGTTCAACGCCGCCGCCCGCAAGCTGGCGCAAGGCAGCGGCGCCGCGTGGGCCGACATCACGCCGGTATCGCGTCGGTGCGGTGACGACACGACCATGCTGGCCGGCGACGGGCTGCATCCATCGGGACGGCAGTATGCGGCATGGACCGACGTCATCCTGCCACTCGCGCAACAATGCCTGGCTCGCCAGGAGCGCATCTCGTGAGCCGTCGCCATACGGCCTGATGAAGCATCGCGCCATCACGCATGACGCGAAACCATTCACCTGTCGGACCCTGCGGCGACCGGATGGCAGCAGCGACGATGAGCCGCAGGCGCACCTTGAAGATTCCTGCACGTGCCAACATGTGTAGGGTTTGATCCTCGCATTTTTTCGGAGCCACCCCATGTCCCTCGATCCCGCCATCCGCGAACGCATCGACACCATCGTCAACGATCATCGCGTCGTGTTGTTCATGAAAGGCGACCGGCAACAGCCGATGTGCGGCTTTTCCGCCGCCGCCAGCGGCGCGTTGAACGACCTTCTGCCGGAGTACCACACCGTCGACGTGCTCGCCGATCCGGAGATCCGTCAGGGCATCAAGGAATACGGCAACTGGCCGACCATTCCGCAGCTTTACGTGCAGGGCGAACTGGTCGGCGGCGCCGACATCGTCAAGCAGATGTACGCCAGCGGTGAACTGCACGCCCTGTTCGGCCTGCCCGAACCGGACCGTACCCCGCCGGAAATCACCATTACCGACAAGGCCGCCGAAGCCATCCGCAACGGCATGGCCGACGCCGGCGAGATGGCCCTGCACCTGAACGTGGGCGCCGACCACAACGCCAGCTTCCAGCTCGGCGAGGCCGGCGACAACGACATCATCGCGCACGCCAACGGCCTGGAAGTGCACTTCGATCCCGGCAGCGCGCAACGCGCCAAGGGCATCACCATCGACTGGGTCGAAACCATGCAGGGCGCCGGTTTGAGCCTCAAGTTTCCGGGCGCCACCGAAGTCAAACCGATGAGCGTGGGCGAGCTGAAGCAGCAGCTGGACGCCGGCGAGAACCTGGTGCTGGTGGATGTACGCCCGGCCCCCGCACGCGCCAAGATTGCGCCGCTGCCGCAGGCACGCATCCTGGAAAACGAGGGCTACGAGCCGTTCCATGCTCTGCCCGAAGACACCCGGCTCGCATTCATCTGCATGCACGGCGTATCCAGCAAGGGCGTGGCCGAGCAATTTGCCGCACACGGCTTCAAGAATGTCTACAGCGTCGATGGCGGCATGACGGCCTGGCACGAGGAAATCGACGCGTAATTTGACACGCGTTCCGTGGACGTGCGCGAGCGCGACGGGCAGGCCGGAGCCCGCCCGTCGCGGATCGCAAATACCTGCCGCGAGGCGATTTGACGCAACAGCGTGCTTCTACGCGTCGTCGACCAGATCTTCCTCGAAACGCAGATGCTTGACACTGCGCCCGTGGCGGCGGACCAGTTTCAGCGCCTCGATGCCGACCTGGATATGCGCCTGGACGTAGGTTTCGGTCACCTTGCGATCACTGGCGGCGGTTTTCACGCCCTCGGGGATCATCGGCTGGTCGGACACCAGCAACAGCGCCCCGGCGGGAATGGAGTTGGCAAAACCGGCGGCGAAGATCGTCGCCGTTTCCATGTCCACGGCCATGCAGCGCGTCAGGCGCAGATATTCCTTGAACGTGTCGTCGTGCTCCCACACGCGGCGATTGGTGGTGTACACGGTGCCGGTCCAGTAATCGTGGCCCAGATCACGGATCATGGTGGAGACGGCGCGCTGCAACTGGAACGCGGGCAGCGCCGGCACGTCGCTCGGCAAATAGTCGTCCGAGGTGCCCTCGCCGCGAATGGCGGCGATCGGCAACACCAGGTCGCCGATGCGGTTTTTCTTTTTCACGCCGCCGCATTTGCCCAGAAACAACGCCGCCTTGGGTGCGATGGCCGACAGCAGATCCATTACCGTGGCGGCGTTGGGGCTGCCCATGCCGAAGTTGATCAGGGTGATGCCGTCGGCGGTCGCGTTGGGCATGGGTCGGTCCGCGCCCTTGACCTCGACGCCGTTCCAGTCGGCGAACAGATCGACGTAGTGACCGAAATTGGTCAGCAACACGTAATCGCCGAAATCTTCCAGGGCGGTGCCGGTGTAACGCGGCAACCAGTTGCTGACGATTTCCTCTTTGTCTTTCATGGGATGTCCCGCAAGGCGCATCGCACCTGCGATGCGCGGCGCCGGTGACGCCACACCGGCCGATGACCTCAAGTTATCCCCCTTATCTTACGCCATCATGCCGAACCTGCGTTTGTGTGGCCTTCAATCTCGATCATGCACAATGGGCGCATTCCTTTCAGCGGGGGAGCGCGCATGTGGATCGCAGGCATCATCATCGCCGTCGTGGCGGCATTGACGCTGGCATTCGTCGGCCGCGGCTGGCTGGCATGGACCGTGGGGCTGGCAATCATCTTTGCCACCTGGGCGATCAGCGCCATGGGTGTCTCGGCGGTTTTCGTCACGCTGTTGGTGATCGCCGCGTTGCTGGCCCTGATCACCGGCTGGCCACCGCTCAGGCGTGCCCTTTTTTCGCGCGCGCTGATGCCGGTGATGGGCAAGGTGTTGCCGCGCATCGGCGATACCGAACGCGTGGCGCTGGAAGCCGGTACCGTATGGTGGGACGCGCAGATTTTTTCGGGCATGCCGGACTGGCAGTACCTGCTCGCGTTTGAGTGCCAACCGCTCAGCGCACGCGAACAGGCGTTCCTCGACGGGCCGGTGACCACATTGTGCCGGATGATGAACGACTGGGAGATCGAACAACGCCGCGGGCTGTCCGACGAAACCTGGGCGTTTCTCAAGCGTGAGCGCTTCTTCGGCATGATCATCCCCGAGCAGTACGGCGGCCTGGGTTTTTCCGAAATCGGCCACTCGCGCGTGGTCACGCGCATCGCCAGCCGCTCGATCGCCGCCGGGGTGACGGTGATGGTGCCCAATTCGCTGGGGCCGGCCGAGCTGCTGCTGGACTACGGCACCGAGGAACAGAAGGATCATTACCTGCCGCGTCTGGCCGACGGTCGCGAGATTCCCTGCTTCGCCCTGACCGGTCCGGAAGCGGGCTCCGATGCCGCCGCCACGCAATCGAGCGGGGTCGTCGAGCGCGGCACGTGGCAAGGCAACGAGGTGCTCGGCATCCGCCTGAACTGGAACAAGCGCTACATCACGCTGGCGCCGGTGGCCACGCTGATCGGTCTGGCCTTCCGCCTGCGCGATCCGCACGGCTTGCTCGGCGACACGGAAGATCTCGGCATCACCTGTGCACTGGTGGCCAGCGACCTTCCCGGCATCACCATCGGCGCACACCATGACCCGATGGGCGTACCCTTTGCCAATGGCCCGATCACGGGCGAAGACGTGTTCGTGCCGCTCGACGCCATCATCGGCGGACGCGAGCAGATCGGCCACGGTTGGCGCATGTTGATGGAATCGCTGGCGGCCGGACGCTCCATTTCGCTGCCGGCGCTGTCGGTCGGGGCCGTGCAGATGGCAACGCGCATCTCCGGCGCCTACGCCACGGTGCGCGAGCAGTTCGATACCCCCATCGGCCGCTTCGAAGGCATCGAGGAACCGCTGGCACGCATCGCCGGCATGACCTTCATGATGAGCGCCACACGCACCTTGACCTGCGGTGCGCTGGACGCCGGCGAGCGGCCTGCCGTGCTCGGCTCGATTGCCAAGGCGTACCTCACCGAAGGCATGCGCGAGGTGGTCTCCGACGCCATGGACATCCGCGCCGGCAGCGCCATCCAGCGCGGCCCGCGCAACAGCCTGTCGCGCATGTGGATGGCGGTGCCGATCGGCATTACCGTGGAAGGCGCGAACATCCTCACCCGCTCCATGATCATCTACGGCCAGGGCGCGATCCGCTGCCATCCGTTCGTGCAGAAGCTGATCAAGGCCGTGGACGAAAAAGATCACGCGCGACTGGACAAGGCCGTGTTCGGCTACGTCAACTTCGTCGTCACACGCGCCTTGCGCGCCCTTTTGCTGGGTCTTTCCGGCAGCCGGCTGGCACGCGTACCGGACACGCCGGACATGAAACGTTTCCATCAGCATCTGAGCCGCTTTTCCGCGGCGTTCGCGTTTGTCTCCGATCTGTCGATGGGCGTGCTGGGCGGATCGTTGAAACGCCGCGAAAAAATTTCCGGACGCCTGGCCGACGCCCTCGCCTGGCAGTACCTTGCCGCCGCCACACTCAAGCGATATCACGACGAACCCAAGCTGTCATCCAACTATGATCTGGCGCGCTGGGCCACCGCTCTGGCGCTGTATCGCGTGCAGGAGGCGCTGATCGGCGTGCTCGACAACCTGCCTTCGCCGTTGCTGGCGGCACTGGCGCGGGTGATCGTGTTTCCGCTTGGTGCGCACTTCCGTCCGCCGTCGGACAAACTGGGCCGCCGCGCCGCCATCACCATCCTGGAAAACCGCGAAGCACGCATCCATCTGAGCGAAGACATCTACGTTCCCGAAGGCGACGAGGTTGGTCTCGGCGCGCTCGAAGCCGCACTGGAAAAAGCCGTGCGTGCCATGCCGATCGAAACCAAGATGCGCAATGCCGTGCGCGAAGGCCGGCTCGAGCGCGCCCCCGGTCACATGCTCGACGACATGGCTTTGGCGGCCGGCGTGATCAGTGAAGAGGAATACCAGTTGCTCGACACTGCACGCGAGGCACGCCGGCAAGTGGTGCAGGTGGACGTATTCGACGAGGCCACCTATCGCGAGTTGCATTGACGCATGCGTGGCGTTGATCGGCCAGCCCCAGCCTGCCTTATTCATCGGGATTCGTCGCGAGCGGGTTCCAGGCCGTGCCAGGCGTGGTGATCGCGACCACGGAGCGGGCAGGCGCAGTGTCACTACGTCGCGCACTCCGCCGGAGCGAGCGCCGCGCATGGTGCGGTGCGGGGCACGCGCAGCAGAATGCTGGTGAATAAAGCAGGCCAGGAGCCTGGGCCGTAGAAACTTTCGCGCCGAAAAAGTGACTGCGCGGGACAGACTTTCGTCGGTTCGCCGGCCCATAGTGGTTCCATGGGTCAAGAATTGGCGGAAATATGGACCGCGCAGGCGCTTTTGCAGGCCGGAAGATTTCTGCGGCCCAGGCTCCTAAGAAAATTTCATAAGAAAAGTTCGCATTTGGATGGCCGAACGCGTTCGCTAGAATGAGCACAACGCAGCTTGCTGCCTCGTCCGACAAGGAACGCCCATGCGTATCGGACTCATCATGGACGCCTCCTGCGATCTGCCGCAGGCGTACGTCGATGATCACCACATCACCGTGCTTCCCATTCGCATCGAGGTCGACGGCCAGACGTTTTCCGACCGCCGCGACGATGCCGAAACAAGACGCTTCCTCGACCAGGATCTCGGTTCGCGCAGCCATGCCGCGCGCACCGAACCGTATTCGGCCGACGAGATTCAGGCGCTGGTGCTGGATGAACTGGTCACCACCTGCGATTGTTTGTTCTGCCTGACCATCACCGCCTCGCGCAGCCCCATTCATGCCAATGCCGGCAAGGCGAGTTTCGGGGTACTCAAAAACTATCGCGAGGTCCGCGACAAGGCCGGCCTGCACGGCCAGTTCCTGATGCGCGTCATTGATACCCAGACCCTGTTTGCCGGCGCCGGCGTCGTGGTGGCCGAAGCCGTACGCCTGATCGAAGCCGGCAGCGCACCGGCGGATATCCGCGAGCGTCTGGAACAGGTCGCGCGATGCGCCTACGGGTACATGCTGCCGCGCGACCTGCACTACCTGCGCGCCCGGGCACGCAAGAAAGGCGACCGCAGCGTCGGCCTGTTCGGTGCCGCGCTCGGTTCGGCACTGGACATCAAGCCGATTCTGCGCGGGTGGCAAGGCAGGACCGAGCCGGTGGCCAAGCTACGCGGTTTCGACCACGGTGCACTCGCACTTTTCGAGCACACCGCCAACCGCATCCGCGACGGTCTGATGGTGCCGACCGTGTGCGTAAGCTACGGCGGGGCCTTGAGTGATTTGCGCGCGCTGCCCGGTTACGAACTCATCTCCGAAGCGTGCGGGGAGAGCGGCGTGACGCTGCTGGAAAGCACCATGAGCATCACCGGCATGGTCAATGTGGGCGAAGGCGCCATCACCGTGGGCTATGCCTGCGCCGAGGACGATACCGATTTCTGAGCGGGCAACGCCCGGCTTGATGAAACCCGAGGGCTGTCGCGTGCGCGATGCGCGCTTACAATGACGGCATGCGTTGGTTTCTTGCACTGGCGGCGTGGTTGTTGTGCATGGCTTCGCCTGCGATGGCGGCGGTGGTGTACAAATGTGTCGACAGCCAGGGGCGGGTGAGTTATCAGGACAAACCCTGCCCAGCACAGTCGCGACAGACGCGGATGGACGTCACCAGTATCCCCACCGTGACCGCACCGCACACTGAACCCGAGGTCGCCGCACCGCCGGCGAGTCCGACACCGCCGCCGGCATCGCCGGCACCGCGGATGGTCACGGTTCCGCCTCCCGAGTTGTATCGCTGCACCAAGGCAACCGATGGCGACACCTACCTGAGCCGCACCGGAGTCACGCGCCCGTACCTTGTTCCCGAAGGCATGCTCGGATGGAACCGCCCCCTGGCCGAGGTGTACGGCAGCCGTCAGGGCGTCGGCGTGGGCATGTCCGCACCGGAGCTGATGCCCGATCCGACGCCGCGCATGATCGGCGGACATTACTACGTGCGGGTACGCGACATCTGCCGGCTGCTGCCGCCGCACGCGGCCTGCGCGGCGTTGCGCAAGCAGTACGACGCCAACGAGGAGGCCATCGACCGCGCTTTCAAGAGCGATCGCGCACCGTTGCGGGAAAAACGGCGGCAACTGCGCACGCAGTTGGCTGGGTGCACCGACTGAAAGCAGCTTGCGCAACCGCTTTTCAAACAGGGAACCGTTGCGTGCCACAGCCCCTTTGCGGGAGGGGCCGGTGGCCCCGACGGATCTTGCGGCATCTTTCATCGAGGCCACCGGCCCCTCCCACAGGGGATCCCGCATGTTCGATGGCGGGCAGTGCCCGCCTGCCCGCTGCAGGTGCGCTCCTATGACAATGCCAGGGCTTCGCGGGGAGCGTGGCGGCGTTCGTGCGCGAGCAACCATTGCTTGGCCTCCAGACCGCCGCCGTAGCCGGTGAGGCTGCCGTTGCTGCCGATCACCCGGTGGCAGGGCACGATGATCGACAACGGGTTGGCGCCGTTGGCCGCGCCGACCGCGCGCACGGCACGCGGTCGGCCGATGCGTCGCGCCAACTCGCCGTAGCTTGCGGTTTGCGCGTATGGAATGTCACGCAAGGCCGTCCATACGTCCAGTTGAAACGCGGTTCCATGCAGACTGATCGGCAAGTCGAAATCGAACCGCTCGCCACGGAAATAGGCATCCAGTTGCCGGCGCACGGGAGCGAGTTTGTCCGGTGCGTCGCGCACCTCGACGCCGGGACGGAACGGATGCTTCGTGTGTGGAAGTTCCAGATAAACGAGACCTTCGTCGCTGGTCACCAGCCAGAGCGAGCCGAGCGGCGAATCGTAACGGTCGCCATACAGGGGAGAGGGGTAGTTCATGTGCACTTGTCCATGGGTCGGGTTGCGGGCGCGCCGCTGGCACGCCACAACAAGGTGGTCACGTAGGCGCGCCAGGGTCGCCACGCCTGGCTGCGTTGTTCCAATTCGCGCGTGGAAACCGGCTCACCGCCGCCGATAACTTTGCGCAACACCAGGTCCGCCGCCGGGAAAGCATCCGGGTGGCCAAGTGCGCGCATCGCGATGTAATGGGCCGTCCACGGACCGATGCCGGGCAATGCCGTCCACGCGGCAACGAAATTCGCCAGTCCCTGCTCGGCACGAAAATCCACGCGACCTTCGACCACGGCACGCGCCATTTCGCCCAGGGTTCGCACGCGGGCGCGCGTCAGGCCGATGTCGGACAAGTCGGCTTCGGCCAGGGCGCGCGGGGTCGGAAACGCGTTCCACGTCTCGCCGTGCAGGCTCGGCATCGGTTCGCCGAAACGCCGCACCAGGCGCTGACACAGCGTGCGCGCGGCGGCCACGCTGATCTGTTGACCGAGCACGGCGCGTACCGCGATTTCGAAACCGTCCCACGCGCCCGGCACGCGTACGCCGGGAAAGCGTTCGAGCCACGATGCCAACTGGCGATCCCGTTTCAAAACCATGGCGATCGCACCGGCCTCGGCGTCCAGATCAAACAATCGGCGTACACGCGCCACGATATCCGGCAAGGCGCGCACCGGCGCCTGCATGACTCGCAATGAAAGTGCCGCGTCGCCGCCGCACGCACGCACTTCCAGCAAGCCGGACTCACCGGCCAACACGAAGCGGCGCCGGTAACAGGCGTCATCGACGGTCTCCAGGCCCGGCAGCGCGCGTCGTTTCAGAAACGCCAGCGTGCCGGCAAAGTCGAACGGCGGACGCCATGGCAAGCGCAATTCCAGCACGTCGCCGGTGGCGCGTTTTCGGCCGCGGCGCATCTCGCGCGGCGCCATCGCGAAACTGTCGCGAAACGCGGCATTGAAGCGGCGCACACTGCCGTAGCCGGCGGCCAGCGCGATGTCGGTCATGCTCAGCCGGGTCTGATCCAGCAACTGGCGGGCGAACAACAGACGCCGGGTCGCCGCGACCTGCACCGGGCTGGCGCCCAGCACCGCGACGAAGAGTCGTCGCAGGTGGCGCTCGCTGACGCCCACGCGTTCAGCCAGTACGCCGACCGATGCATCATCGAGCAAGCCGGCGTCGATCAAGCGCAGCGCACCGGCCACCAACGCGTTGCCGCTGCGCCATGCCGATGTGCCGGCCGCTTGTTCCGGGCGGCAGCGCAGACACGGCCGGAAACCGGCGGCCGCGGCCGCCGCGGCATTGGCGAAATAACGCACATGCGCCGGCTTGGCCGCCGGTGCGGGACATACCGGACGGCAATAAATGCCGGTGCTGGTGACGGCGGTGAAAAACAGACCGTCGAACCGCGCATCGCGCGTCAGACGTGCCTGTTCGCATGTCTGAAGGTCGGGAAGCGGCACGGGATGGAGGTTCGCCATGACTTCAGACTAGCCCCCCATGCCCGGCCCGACCAGCCGTTTTCGGACATCCATGTCGGCGAACCGACTCATGCCCATGGTGGACAGGCCGGTGCGACCCCTTCGGCATGCCGGTCGACGTGCAGCGGCGTGGCGAGTGGCATCACGCCAGCGTCGACTGATCACTTTTTGCGCAAGCCAAGGCAAGTCCCCGCCATGCAAGACAATTGCCGGGTTGTCCACAGGCTTGCTCCCAACCTTTCCCCAGCGGCTGTGGACAACGGCCTGCGCGGCGGCACCTCTTGCAGACGCCGGCCCTGCGTTCTCTGTCAGCGTCAGAAGCCGTATTTCAAGAAGCCGCCGTCGACGGCCATCACTTCGCCGGTGATGTAGCTGGCCGCCGGCAGGCAGAAAAACGCGACGGCGGCGGCCACTTCTTCCGGCTCGCCGATGCGTTCGATGGGCGTGCGCGCGAGCACCTCGTCCAGGTAATCCATGTCCGCCAGCGCTTCCTGCGAGCGTCGGGTGCGGATGTACCACGGCGCGACCGCGTTGACGCGGATGCCGTCGTCGGCCC
>CAZSOU010000065.1:0-13776 GCA_964608595.1 uncultured Rhodanobacteraceae bacterium | reverse complement strand
GCATTTCCTCCTCGGCCATGCGGATGCGCTTGCGGCCCAGGTCGGCCAGGGAAAGGTCGCGGACTTTGAAGTCCTGCGACGCGGAATCTTGAACGACTGCGTTCATGGCGTTGGCTCCTGAAAAGTTGAAAGTCCGGCCGGGCCGGGCTTCCCGCGCGAGCGGGCAGGGCGGGCGCCGTTGCAATGGAATGTGCCGAGCCTGACCGCATCACGGTTGCAACGCCCCTCGGCTGGGGTGAATCAGACGGATATTGTATCGCTTGTTGGCGATGGAGGGATGAATGGCGGTGTGAAACACGCGGGCGCAAAGCGAACCGTGCCCGCCCTGCGTCGTGCCGTCCACACGACCTCGCCGCTGACCGTCATTCGCCGCCTCATCCGCCGTCAAGCTCGTACCGCGTATGATCGAACCGGCACATGAGATGAGGAGAAATGGATGAGCACGGCAGACCGGCATCCCGATGACTTGCGCAACGTTTCGTTTCAGTCGCATGACGCGCCCTTGCGAGACAACGTGCGCGAGCTGGGAGCGTTGGTGGGCGAGATGCTGGCCGAGCAGGGTGGCGAGGCCTTTTTCGAGCGCGTCGAACAACTGCGTACGGCGGCGATCGAGCGGCGCGAGGCCGGCGCCGGCGTGGCTTCGCTGGCGGCGCTGCTGGCGGACACCGATCCGGCAGATGCCGAGGCGCTGAGCCGTGCCTTCGCGGCGTGGTTTCAGGCTGTCAATACCGCCGAGCGCGTGCATCGCATTCGCCGCCGCCGCGACTACCAGTTGGCTGGCGCCGCGCCGCAGCCCGAATCGCTGGCCGCGATGTTGCAGACGCTCAAGGCACGCGGTGTGCAGGCCGATGAACTGATGACGTGGATTGCGCGCCTGGATGTCGAGCCGGTGTTTACCGCCCATCCCACCGAAGCCGTGCGCCGTTCGCTGCTGGAAAAGGAGCAGGCCGTAGTGCACGCGCTGGTCGACGGCTTTGGTCAGCGGACGCCGCGCGAACAGGCGGTGGATCACGAGCGTTTGCGTACCGCCATCACCGCCAGTTGGCAGACCGCTGAAGCCTCGCAAGTGCGTCCCAGCGTGCAGGACGAATTCGAGCATGTCAGCTTTTACCTGGCCGAGCCGTTGTATCGTGTGCTGCCGGCGCTCTACGAATCGTTCCAGCACGAACTGGCCGATGTGTACGACATCCGGGACGAATTGCCGCGCGTGCTGCGCTTCGGTTCCTGGGTGGGTGGCGACATGGACGGCAACCCGAATGTCGGCGCCGATACCATCGACGAGACCCTGCGTGCGCAACGCGCGATGGTGCTGCAACGCTACCGCCGCGAGTGTGCCCGTCTGGGGCGCCTGCTCAGCCAGACCGATGATCGTGTGGGCGTTTCGGCGGCCTTGCGTGCGCGTCTGGATGATTACCGCAAACGCCTGCCGGGAGCCGCTGCCGAGATCCGTCCGCGCCATCACAACATG
This sequence comes from uncultured Rhodanobacteraceae bacterium, assembly GCA_964608595.1. GTDB lineage: Bacteria > Pseudomonadota > Gammaproteobacteria > Xanthomonadales > Rhodanobacteraceae > Oleiagrimonas. The sequence goes on along the minus strand of CAZSOU010000065.1, from coordinate 12,308 downwards.
CCCTATCGCTGCCTGCTGACGCTGATGAGCGCACGCCTGGCAACAACGGAAAACGATGCCGAAGGCGGTTATGCCAATGTCGATGGATTTGCCGACGACGTCGCCCTCGTGATCGACAGCCTGCGCGAAAACAAAGGTGAAAATGCCGGGCTGTTTGCGGTCAGGCGCCTGCAGTGGCGCGTGCGCACATTCGGCTTTCATCTGGCGCGGCTGGACATCCGGCAGGACGCGCGCGTGCACGACGACGTGTTGACGGTGTTGCTCGGCGACGCCGAGTGGCGCTCGCGCGATGCTGCCCATCGCGCCGAACGTTTGCGCGCGCTCGCGGCGGGCGACGCCGCTTTCGAACATGCCGGTGACGATGCCAGCGAACGACTCAAGGCCGTCTTCGCCACCCTCGCCGACGCACGCCGACGCTATGGCACCGATGCCACCGGGCCCTACATCATTTCCATGGCGCGTTCGGCTGCCGACGTGCTGGCGGTACTGGCGTTGGCGCGCCACGGCGGTCTGGTCGAGGACGGCGCCGTGCCGCTCGATGTCGGTCCGCTGTTCGAAACCGTGGACGACCTCGCGCATGGCGCCGCGAGCCTGCGCGCGCTTCTGGCCGATCCGGTCTATCGCGATCATCTGGCGCGACGCGGCAACAAGCAGCTGATCATGCTGGGTTACTCCGACAGCATGAAGGACGGCGGTATCCTCGCCGCGCGCTGGGCGCTGCAGCGCGCGCAAGGCGAATTGCTGGATGTCGCGCGCGAGGAAGGCATCGAACTGACCTTTTTCCATGGTCGCGGCGGTTCGGCCAGCCGGGGCGGCGGCAAAGTGCTGCCGGCGCTGATGGCCTCGCCGCGCGGCGCCGTCGCCGGCCGCCTGCGCATGACCGAACAGGGCGAAGTGATCCACCGCAAATACGGCATTCGCGCGCTGGCCCTGCGCAACCTGGAGCAAACCGTCGGCGCCGCGTTGCGTGCCAGCATGCGACCGCGCGATCCCGATACGCGCGAAACCGACTGGATCGCACGCATGGACCAACTCGCCGCCATCAGCCGCGACACCTATCGCGATTTCGTGCGCGACGAGGACTTTGTCGACTATTTCCGCAGCGCCACGCCCATCGACGTCATTGAACGCATGACCATGGGCTCGCGCCCGGCCAGTCGCCGCTCCATGCGCGGAGTCGAAGATCTGCGCGCGATCCCGTGGGTGTTTTCCTGGACGCAGATGCGCTCGGTGCTGTCCGGCTGGTACGGCATCGGTACCGCGCTCGAGCAAGGGGCGGCCGAATTCGGTGAAGCCGCTCTGGCCGAGATGACCCGCGACTGGTCTTTCCTTGCGACCTTGCTCGACGACGTGGAAATGGTGCTGGCCAAAGCCGACATCGGCATCGCCGAAACCTTCTCGAAACTTTCCGGTGATCTGCACGCCAGATTCTTTCCGCGCATCGAGCAGGAGTACCGACGTACCCGCACCTGGATCCTGCGCCTGAAAGATCGCGACGACCTGCTTGCCGACGACCCGCGTCTGGCTCAGTCGATCCGCCTGCGCAATCCCTACATCGACCCCATGAGCCTGCTGCAGGTCGACCTGCTCGAACGCTGGCGCGATGCCGGCAGCCGGGACGACGCCTTGCTGCGCTCGCTGGTCGCGTGCGTCAACGGCGTGGCCCAGGGACTCCAGAACACGGGTTGATCGAAAACCGGAACGCGGAGCTTGTGTCCCGTGAAAAACGCGCGCCCCTCCACCCCTACGACGACGATCAGAATGCACGATGAGCCCACCCATCGCCCCGATCCGGACGCGGCCCCGGAAACGCCGGTTCGCCGTGCCGCGCCATGGCCGGTGTTCAAAAGCGCCGTGGCGGGATTTTTCCGTCACAACGCGATGAACCTTTCAGCGTCGCTCGCGTTTTACACGCTGCTCTCCTTCGCGCCGTTGCTGGTGTTGCTGGTGTGGACCGCTTCCTGGCTCGGTTACGATTCGCAGCAGTACATCATCGATCAAATGGCGAGCCTGGCCGGCCACGAGGCCGGCATGACCGTCCGCGGCATTTTCGACAGCATCGGCGAGCGCCCGGAGCTGGGCAGCGTCGCCGGTCTTGTCGGGGTGGCGGTGTCGCTGGTCGGCGCGACAACCGTATTCGCCCAGCTGCAGACCGGCCTCAACCGCATCTGGGGCATTCGTGCGGAGCCGCGCAATGCCATCTGGGGCTGGTTGCGTCAGCGCGTGTTGTCGGTCGGAGTGATCGCCGCGGCGGCGTTCGTGCTGATCGTCTCGTTGTTGATCAGCTCGTCGCTCGGCATGATTCTCAACCATCACGGCACCTGGTGGGACGCGCTCAATCAGGTCATCACCACCGCCGTGTTCGCCATCCTGTTCGCCCTGCTGTTCCGCTACCTTCCCGATGCCCGCATGCCGTGGCATCGCCTGCTGCGCGGCGGCATCGTCACGGCCATCCTCTTCGCCGTGGGCAAATGGTTGATCGGCTATTACCTGTCCAGTGGCGAAGTCGGCAGCGCCTACGGCGCCGCGAGCTCACTGGTCGTGCTGCTGGTGTGGGTGTACTACTCGGGCGCGATCTTCCTGTTCGGCGCCGAGGTGGTGCGTGCCTGGGCCGTCGAAAGCGGCGAAGCCATCACGCCGACCCGTCACGCCGTGCGCGACGAGTGACGCGCCTGTCCGTGCGCGGACGCCCATGTACGAAATCGGACGCACGTGCGACGCCATGACTTCGCAAGTGGCTGATTTTTCGAAGCTCCGCAGATGAATCGTGTTGGCACGTCTCTTGCGTTGAGAAGGGCATGGACATTGCCAATCCGCAACTGAAACAACGCAAGAAGCGCAAGCGTCTGCTGCTGGCGGGCGGCGCCGCGGCGGCGGTATTGATCATCGTGCTGGCCCTGGTCTGGATCGGTCCGGCCCTGCCCACGGCGGATCGCTCGAGCTTGTGGATCGGCACCGTCAAGCGCGGCGACATGTTGCGCGAGGTGCGCGCCACCGGCACCCTGGTGCCGCGGCACAAGCGCTGGCTGGCGGCGGCCACGGCCGCGCAGGTGGACCGCATCCTGGTGTTGCCCGGCGCCACGGTCGAACCCGATACCGTGCTGATGAAGCTCAACAATCCCGAAGTGGCCGACGCCTTGCGCAATGCCAAGGCCCAGGTGGCGGCGGCGGAGGCCAACGTCGCTGCCAAGCGGGCCGAGCTGGATTCGCAACTGCTGGACGAGCGCTCGGCACTGGCCAAGGCCAAGTCCGATTACGCCTCGGCCAAGGTCAAGGCCGAGGCCGATGCCAAGGCCGACGAGTTGCACCTGATCCCGCACGTGCAATACCGGCAGGAACTGATCGCGCTCAAGCAACTCAAGTCGCGCGTCAAGGTGGAACGCGAGCGGGTGGCGACATTCGCCGATTCCACGCACGCCCAGGTCAACGCGGCCAAGGCTGCCCTGGTCCAGCAACGCAGCAACCTGCAACTGCGACAGCGCCAGGTCGATGCGCTCACGGTCAAGGCCGGCATCGCCGGCGTACTGCAACAGGTGCCCGTGCAGGAAGGCGAGCAGGTGGCCGAAGGCACCAAGCTGGCGCAGGTGGCGCGACCGGACGTGCTGATCGCGCGCCTCAAGGTGCCCGAAGTGCAGGCCAAGGACGTGGCCATCGGCATGCCGGTGAGCGTGGACACCCACAACGGCGTCGTCAAGGGCAAGGTGGAGCGCATCAATCCGGCCGTCGTCGACGGCAGCGTGCTGGGCGAGGTGTTTCACGACATCAACGCGCTGGCCGAGCGCCTGCAGGCCGAGCGTCTGGAATTCGAGGAAACGTCCCACCTGCTGGGCAAGACGCTGGCCACGTTGTCCAGCGCCGTATTCGTGTTCGATGCGCAGTGGCGCTTGCGTCTGGTCAATCCGGCCGGTCAGGCACTGCTGGACAAGACATCGCAGGATCTGTTCGGCTGCTCGGCGGCGCAACTTTCGCTGGACGAATGGCTGCGTGGGCCGACCGATCAGGTCGTGACGCATGCGTTTCCCGGGCGCGGCGGACGTTTCGAAATGCATCATGCACCACTGCGCAGTCACGGCCGCGGCGGGCGCCTGCTGGTTGTCAATGATGTCGGTCGCGTGCTGCGCGCCGAGGAGCGGCAGGCATGGCAGCGCTTGCTGCGCGTGCTCGGGCACGAGGTCAACAATTCCCTGGCGCCGATACGGTCCATGGCCGACACCCTGGCCACATTGACCGCGCGTGAGCCGCTGCCGCACGATTGGCGCGAGGACGTCGCCGGCGGCTTGAAGGTCATCAGCAATCGCGCCGGAGCCCTGTCGCGTTTTCTCACCGGCTACAGCCGGTTGGCGCGCCTGCCATTGCCCGACAAACGCGATGTCGACGTGTCGGTCGTGGCGGCAAAGGTCGTGCATCTGGAGCGGCGTTTGCCGGTACGAATGGAAGCCGCGCATCCGGTGCGAGCCCGGGTCGACCCGGATCAGCTCGAGCAGGCACTGATCAACCTTGTCGGCAATGCCGTGGAGGCGTCTCTGCACGGCGAGGTGAGTATCCGGTTGCGTGCCGAACGTGATCGCATCCGGATCGACGTCATCGATGACGGCCCGGGACCACCACCCAGCGACAACCTGTTCGTGCCGTTTTTCACCACCAAACCCGGTGGTTCGGGCATCGGTCTGGCCTTGGTCCGGCAAATCGCCGAAGCACATGACGGTGGGGTATCGCTGGTCGCGCGAACCGACGGGACACCCGGCGCGGTGGCGCGATTGTGGCTGCCGAAGGAAGCGGTCGGCGATGCGGTTTCGTGAGTCTCGCCACGCCTGCGTATGATGGCCGCATGATCATCGAATCACTGCTGGACACCGATCTCTACAAATTCACGATGATGCAGGCGGTGCTGCACCGGTTTCCGTCGGTGCAGGCGGAGTATCGGTTTCGTTGCCGGACGCCGGATGCGATGCCGCTGTTGCCGATGGCGGAACTGCGCGCGGAGATCGACGCGCTGTGCACGCTCCGATTTCGTGCGCATGAACTCGATTACCTGCGTTCGCTGCGGTATCTCAAGCAGGACTTCGTGGATTTTCTGCGCATTTTCCATTTGCAGCGCGATCACGTGGATGTGGATCGTATCGGCGGCGAGCTGGCCATCACCATTCGGGGACCGTGGCTGCACACGATCCTGTTCGAGGTGCCCCTGCTCGCGATCGTCAGCGAGCTTTGTGCGCGCGAGCTGGCATCGGACGACACGATGGCCGAAGGCGAGCGCCGCCTGCGGCAGAAAATCGACGTTGTGCGCGAATCGGATGACCTGTCCGCTTTCAGTTTTGCCGAATTCGGCACGCGCCGGCGGTTTTCGAGAGCCTGGCAGCGAAAGGTTGTCGCCCGACTGGCGCACGAGCTTCCGCAACAGCTCGCGGGCACCAGCAACGTGCTGTGGGCCATGGAGTCGGGATTGTCACCCATCGGCACCATGGCACACGAGTTCCTGCAGGCCTGCCAGGCAGTGGGACCGCGGCTGGTCGACAGCCAGCGTTATGCGCTGGAAGCCTGGGCCCAGGAGTACCGTGGCGATCTCGGTGTGGCGCTGTCGGACGTGATCAACCAGGACGCATTTCTGCATGATTTCGATCTGTATTTCTGCAAACTGTTCGACGGCGTGCGGCAGGATTCGGGTGATCCGTTCGCATGGGGTGAGCGCATGCTGGAGCACTATCGGCGCATGCGTGTGGACGCCCGTACCAAGACGTTCGTTTTCAGCGACGGCCTGGACATGCAAAAGGCGATCCGTTTATACCGCCATTTCCATGGTCGCGTGAATGCAAGTTTCGGCATCGGTACCCATCTCAGCAACGACATGGGATTCGACGCGCCGGGGTTGGTCATCAAGATGACGCGCTGCAACGACCAGGCCGTGGCCAAGATCAGTGACGAACCGGGCAAGACGATGTGCGACGACCCCGGCTATCTGGCCTATCTGAAAAAGGTGTTCCAGGTGACGTGATCACCGTGACGGGAAGGGCGGCACGCGTGCGGCAGTGAGCAGCCGGCCATGCTTTTCCACGACCGTGACGCCGGGCGATTTCACGATCGACTCCGGGCTCTTGCGGTTCAGGAAGGAGACGTGCCAACCCGCTTCCGGGTGTGACGCGAAATGGCGGTGAACGATACGGCCCACCGTCAGTCGATCGCCGAGACGCACGGGAAACAGGATCGCCGTCATGTTGAAACCGTTGCGCAATTGGTGATTGTCACGCTGGTGACGCGTGACCTGTTTCCGGGCGGTGGCCCGCATAGCGACAAAGCGCTTTTTTTCGGAAGTCGAAAGCTGCGTCACATCAAGCAGTGACCAGGGGTTGCGAAGGTACCGGTCGACCGACGCGACGGCGGCCGATTCTCTGACGCAGGCGGACGAGGTATTGTTTTTGCAGGCATTCGACGGGACTCGGAGGGACCTGTCCGAATCGCGGACCGACAACGCGCGGGCGAACCGGAAATGAACGCGAACGGGCGATGTCCATGCGTTTCCGGTCCAGCGTCGCCACTGCAGGTCCGTGCCGGTGGCGGAAATTTTTTCGATGACCGCGACGGGGTGATGATCGACGAGCGCCAGGTAACTGACGGAGCCGTCATCCCTTGCGCATGCGCCATTCAACGCGGGGTTCGGCGTGTGGACACGTTCCGTGGTGTCTCCGACGCGCTTGAACGCCAGCCAACGCTGGCAGTACGCAGTGCCCTGGACGGTATAGACGCCGCCCAGGTTCGCCTGCGGGAGGTAGACCAGGGTCATGGCGCCGGACATGGCCTGCAGCGCCTGTCGAAACCGTGCGTCCGCCGGTGCGGGCAGCGCCGCGAGCACGGCGCTCACGTCGTCGAAGTCGTGCTGCTCCGGCGGCAACTGCGCCAGGTGCTTTTTTTGCAGCGCGTGGAGCACGCTGTCGGTGCCGGGTGGCAGGTCGGGGGCTTGCCGGAGCAGTAACCGGGCCACGGGAAGGTCCGTGACGGCCGCGGGGCGCTTGACGTTTTTCAGGAAGGCGATCCGTGCCTTGTACATCTTCGCCACATCGCCCACCACGGCTTTCGCGTTCCTGTCGATGATTTCCGCTGTCCGCATGCGCCGGTTGCGATCACCCTCCCATTGGCGCTCATCCTTCCGCAACGCCGTTTTTTCGGAGGGCGCTCGCGCCAGCGCGGCGGCGTACGTGGCTGCCAACTGCGCATCAAGCGCTTTCAGTTCGGGGTGGCGGCAGATGAGCTGCTCGGGCATGTGACGGGCGTCGCCGCAGTCGACGGGTGCCGCGCACGCGGCCGATGCCATGGCGAACGACAACAGCGCACACATGCCGAGCAGCAGGCGGCGAGCCGCCGTTCCGGCCGGCGATGCGTGGTGGTTCGGGTCACGCAGACTCGCGGCAGTACGCTTCGCGACCGCGGCCCGGCGCGAGCCGGCGTTCGGCGGTGTTCTCCGCTCAGCCATCCAGTTCGGCCCAGCGTGCGTAAGCGGCGTCGAGCTCGGCCTGACGTGCGGTCAGTTGTTCGTTGGCCGCGGCGATGGTGGCGCGGTCCTGCTTGAAAAAATCCGCATCGCCCATGGTTGCGGTGGCTTCCGCGATGGCCGCTTCCAGCTGCTCGATGCGTGCCGGAAGCTGATCCAGCTCGCGCTGATCCTTGTAGCTCAGCTTGCGCGGCTTCGCCGGTTGCGCGGGAGAGTCGGGCCGGGGGCGCAGGGCGTTTCGTTGCGAGGGCGTGTCTTCCTTCGCTTGCGGGCGCGGCCGCTGACGCAGCCAATCCTGATAGCCGCCGACGTATTCGCCGATGTCGCCGTCGCCTTCCAGCACCAGCGTGCTGGTGACCACGTTGTCCAGGAATTCGCGATCATGGCTGACCAGCAGCAGCGTGCCCTCATACCCGGTCAGAATGTCTTCCAGAAGCTCCAGTGTTTCCACGTCCAGGTCGTTGGTGGGCTCGTCCATCACCAGCAGGTTGGATGCCTGCGCGAAAAGGCGGGCCAGCAGCAGGCGGTTGCGCTCGCCGCCGGACAATCGGGTGATCGGCGCGCGGGCGCGTTCGGGCGTGAACAGGAAATCCTGCAGATAACCCATGATGTGGGTGCGCTTGCCGTTGAGCTCGATGAACTCGCGGCCCTCGGCGACGCTGTCGAGGGCGTTCAAATTGTCGTCGAGTTGCGCGCGGTGCTGGTCGAAATAGGCGATGTCCAGCCCGGTGCCTTGTTCGGCGTGGCCACGCTGGGGGACCAGCTCGCCCATCATGATCTTGAGCAGCGTGGACTTGCCCGCCCCGTTGGGGCCGATGATGCCGACGCGGTCGCCACGCATCACGGTGGTGGAAAAATCGTCGATCAGCACGCGGCCGTCATAGGCCTGATGCACGTTTTCCAGCATGATGACCTTCTTGCCCGACGCCTTGCTGCCGGCCAGCGTCATCTTCGCGCTACCCGGTTTTTCGCGGCGCTCGGCACGCTCGGCACGCATCGCCTTGAGAGCGCGCACACGGCCCTCGTTGCGGGTGCGGCGTGCTTTGATGCCTTGGCGAATCCATGCTTCTTCCTGTGCGAGCTTGCGGTCGAAATGCGCATGGGCCTGCGCCTCGGCGTGCGCACGCTCCTCGCGTCGGCGCAGGTAGTTGTCGTAATCGCCGGGCCAGTCGGTCAATCGACCGCGGTCGATTTCCACGATGCGGGTGGCCAGCTGGCGCAGGAAGCGGCGGTCATGGGTGATGAACACGATGGCGCCGGAGAAACCCTCGAGAAAGCCTTCCAGCCAGTCGATGGCTTCGATGTCGAGGTGGTTGGTGGGTTCGTCCAGCAACAACACGTCGGGTTGGCGTACCAGCGCCTGTGCCAGCAGGACGCGACGTTTCATGCCGCCGGAAAGCGCATCGAAATCCGTTTCATCGGGCAGCTCCAGGCGGTTCAGCACATCGGCCACACGCCGATCCAGATCCCAGCCGTCGCGTGTTTCGATTTCGGCCTGCACGTCGCCCATGGCGTCGATGTCGCCCGCCGCCAGAAGCTGGTGATAGCGCGCCAGCAAATGGCCCAGGTCGCCCAGTCCGTCGGCCACCACGTCGAACACGCTGCCGGCCACGTCGTGCGGTACTTCCTGCGCCATGCGCGCGACCACGGTGCCGCCGGTGCGACGAATTTCGCCGTCGTCCGGTGAAATTTCACCCGACAGGAGCCGCAACAACGTGGATTTGCCGGCGCCGTTGCGCCCCACCACGCACACGCGTCCGCCCGCGCCGATGGCGAGATTCACGTGGTCGAGCAGCAGCGGGCCGCCGACGCTGTAATCGACGTTGATCAAATGCATCAAGGACATGGCGCAAATTGTAACGGACACCGGGCCTTGCCGATTTCCGCGGAGCCATTCAGGAAAGTCGATTACTCATGTGGGGAACCTTGAAAAACCGCGGATCGTCGGCGTTTCCTGTGGGAGGGGCCGGTGGCCCCGACGGATCATGGGGTACATCCTGTCGGAGCCACCGGCCCCTCCCACAAGGGTCGCTCCAGGATGCAACGGTTATTCGAGGCTCCCATGTGGGTGGATGGGCACGATCGGCGCTCATGCCGGAAGTATTCGGTCGCGAGATGGCGCGCGACCACGTGATGCTGCAAAGCGCGCGCTGAACCTGATCGCCGTGCCGAATCGCGACGCGGCGTCGGGTCGGTTATTGCCAGGCTTCCAGCTTCCGCGGAACGAGCGTGTTTTTCAGGGTGACATAGCGGGGCAGGCCGTCGCGGCCGAGCGGGGGCGGCGCCTCGCCGCGTACAAGCGGTGCGAGATAGCGGCGCGCCGCGGCGGTGATGCCGAAGCCGTCACGGCGAATGAAGCTTTTCGGCATCTTCTTTTCGCGGTTGGCGATGCGCCGGAGCGGGGCCGACTCGATCGTCCAGCGGTACGGGCTGTCGGTGCGGCGTTTGATCACCGGCATGACCGCATTCCTGCCGTCCAGCGCATACTCGACCGCCGCCTTGCCGACGGCCCGCGCCTGCTCCACGTCGACTTTCGAGGCGGCATGACGCGCCGAACGCTGCAGGTAATCGGGCAGGGCCCAGTGCACCTTGAGGCCGAGCTCGGTGTGCACCAGGCCGGCGAGCAATGGGGCCACACCGCCGAGCTGCACGTGACCGAAGGCATCGCGGGTGCCGGCATCGGCAAGCAGGTGGCCGTCGGCATCGCGGGTGCCCTCGGATGCCACCACCGTGCAGTAGCCGATCTTGTCGACCGTGGTCTTGACCCTGGCGAGGAAGGCTTTCTTGTCGAAGGCCCGCTCGGGAAACAGGATCACGTGCGGCGCGTCCCCGGGGGCTTCGCCGGCAAGACCGGCAGCGGCGGCGATCCAGCCGGCGTGGCGGCCCATCACCTCCATGATGAACACCTTGGTCGAGGTGTCGTACATCGAGGCCACGTCCAGGCTGGCTTCGCGCGTCGACAGCGCGATGTAGCGCGCCACCGAGCCGAAACCGGGGCAGCAATCGGTGATGACCAGATCGTTGTCGACGGTCTTGGGCACGCCGATGCAGGTGATGTCGTGGCCAAGTTTTTTTCCGATCTGCGACAACTTCAGTGCCGTGTCGGCCGAGTCGTTGCCGCCGTTGTAGAGAAACCAGCGGATGTCGTGTGCGCGCAGCACGTCGATCAGGCGCTGGTATTCGGCGCGGTTGTCGTCGAATGATTTCAACTTGTAGCGGCACGAGCCGAACGCCCCGCCGGGGGTGTGAGCGAGGCCGGCAATCGCACTTCCGCTTTCCTTCGAGGTGTCGATCAGTTCCTCGCGCAACGCACCGAGAATGCCGTTGCGCGCCGCGTAAACCTTCACGCCGCGTTCGCGCGCGGTTTCGATGACAGCGCCGGCGGTGGCGTTGATGACGGCGGTGACGCCGCCGGATTGGGCGTAAAGCAGCTTGCCTCGGGGCATCTCGCGTTCTCCGTTTCAAGTCGATGCATGCAAGGATAATCCCTTGCACGACAACGGGATAGGCAACCTCATGGCGTGTTTTTGTTTGACGCGAGCGGCGCCAGCGGCTACTTTTAACGCCATTTCATTGACGCTCGAAGGCCGCCGCAAGTGCCGGCCGGAGACCTCTGCGGAGCAGCGAATGCGACTCGTGCTACTTGGTGCGCCCGGTTCGGGCAAAGGCACCCAGGCCGCGCGCCTGAAAACGGAATTGGCCGTCCCCCACATTTCCACCGGCGATCTGCTGCGTGCCGCCGTGAAGGCGGAAACGCCGCTTGGCCTCAAGGCAAAGGAAGTGATGGATGCCGGGCAACTGGTATCGGATGACATCGTGCTCGGCATGCTCGAAGCGCGCTTGACCGAAGACGATGCCAGAGGCGGCTTCATTCTCGATGGTTATCCGCGCAATCTGGCGCAGGTGAAGGCGCTGGACGGTTTGCTGGAACGCTTGAACAAGCCGCTCGACGCGGTGGTCAAGCTGGATGTTCCCAACGAGGAAATCGTCGACCGTTGCGAAATCCGCTTCAAGGAACAGGGCCGCGCCGACGACAATCCGGACACCGTGCGCAAGCGTCTGGCGGTGTATGCCGAGCAGACCGCGCCGGTGGCCGAGTGGTATCGCGAGCACGGCATGCTGCGCGTCGTCGAAGGCGTCGGGTCGCTGGACGCCGTGTTCGGCCGCATCATGGCCGTGTTGCCCGCCAACCGGATGGCTGCCGACAGCTGATCCCCGCGCATTGCGTCCCGGCGCGGAACCCCGGATTTCGGTGGAACGGATACATCATGCGACTGCACATCCTCGGCATCTGCGGCACATTCATGGGCGGTCTGGCCGCGTTGGCGCGCGACCTGGGCCATGACGTCGAAGGCTCGGACGTCAACGTCTATCCACCCATGAGCACCCAGCTCGAAGCGCTGGGCATCACGCTCGAGGAAGGCTACAAGGCCGAATACCTGCAGCCTGCGCCCGACATGGTCGTGGTGGGCAATGCCATGACCCGCGGCAATCCGGCCGTGGAGTACATGCTCGATGCGCGCCTGCCGTACATCTCCGGCCCGCAGTGGCTGGGCGAGCAGGTACTGGCTGATCGCGACGTGCTGGCCGTCGCCGGCACCCACGGCAAGACCACCACCAGCAGCCTGCTGGCGCATCTGCTGGAAAGCGCGGGCCGCTCGCCGGGATTCCTGATCGGCGGCGTGCCCGGCAATTTCGGCGTCTCCGCGAGGTTGGGTGACACGAAATCCTTCCCCCCGCAGGCAGACGAACATGTTGCGCCGCCCGCGGCGCCCCCCTTTGTCATGGACGCCGCCGACTACGACACGGCCTTCTTCGACAAACG
>CAZSOU010000064.1:0-14222 GCA_964608595.1 uncultured Rhodanobacteraceae bacterium | reverse complement strand
GCCAGGCCATGTTCAAGAACATGTCCGCCTCGCTGATCAAGCACGAGCTGATCCGCACCACGTTGCCCAAGGCCAAGGAGCTGCGTCGCGTCGCCGAGCCGCTGATCACCATGGGCAAGACCGACAGCGTTGCCAATCGCCGTCTCGCGTTCTCGCGCTTGCGCGACAAGGAAGCCGTCGGCAAGTTGTTCACCGACCTCGGTCCGCGCTACAGCCAGCGTCCGGGTGGTTACCTGCGTATCCTGAAGTGCGGCAATCGTGTCGGCGACAATGCACCGATGGCGTACGTCGAGCTGGTCGATCGCCCCGAGGCCGCCGACGCCGAATAAGTCCGCCTGGTGGCGGAATGCATGAATCAGAAAACCCCGGTCGCTCGCCGATCGGGGTTTTCTGTTTGCCGGCAGTGCGGGTACATGCGTACACCGCGTGGGCCTTGCCCGTTCCCGGGTGACGTCGGCGGAAAGCGGCTCTGCGGGGTCTCCGCATCGGGCGCGCACAAATCATGTGTCGCGTGCGTTCGGACCTTTGCGCGGCGACATTTGTCCCATCATGCCTTGCTTCGGTCGCTGGCAACCGCTAACTTGCCGTGATCCTTCGCCGTGATGAGTGCCATGAACCCGTTGCGCTGGTCCTATCGTTCCGTCTATCTGTTGGGTTTTCTCGCATGCGCTGCGCTGATGGCGTTTGCATTGTATCTGCAGCACTACCAGGGGCTGCACCCGTGCGAACTGTGCATCTTTCAGCGCATCGGCTTCATTTTCATGGGGTTGTGCTTTCTGATCGGCGGATTGCATGCGCCCAGAGGCGGGTCACGCTGGGTGTATGCCGCGCTGATTCTGGCGGGCAGTATCTGGGGCGTCGTTACCGCATGGCGCCAGTTATGGCTTCAGAGCCAGCCTCCCGGTTCGATGCTGGGTGGTTGCGGCGCGCCGTTGGCCTACCAGTTCCAGCATTCCGACTGGTTGCGTGTCTTCGAAGGCGTGTTTGCCGGTTCGGGAGACTGCTCGGTCGTGCATTGGACGTTGTTGGGCCTGCCCATGTCCGGGTGGACATTGATCTGGTTTGTCCTGTTGGGAGCCTGGGCGCTCTGGGGTGCCCGCAAGCAGCGTATGGGTACATGAACCAGCGGTCTCATGCCTGTGCGGCATTTCCGTCGATGTTCCATAATGTTTAAGCTGCCTGCATGAAACCTTCCTTGCGTCGCATGTCATTGATCGAAAATCCATTGGAAGCTGTCAACGAACCGGTTGATTGGTCGCCGGCGTCCTGGCGCGGGCGCGAGGCGGCGCAACAGCCGACCTATCCGGACCGGCAGGCACTTTCCGACGCGTTACAGCAATTGGCGGCGCTGCCGCCTCTGGTGACGTCTTGGGAGGTGCTGGCGCTCAAGCGGCGTCTGGCGGATGCTCAGGAGGGTCGTCATTTTCTTCTGCAGGGCGGCGATTGCGCAGAGAGTTTTGCCTATTGCAATGATCGGGTGATCACCAATCGCCTGAAGGTGCTGCTGCAGATGAGCCTGGTGCTGGTACACGGGCTCAAGTTGCCGGTCGTGCGGGTAGGGCGGTTCGCCGGCCAATATGCCAAACCGCGTTCGGCCGATACGGAAACCCGCGACGGGGTCACCTTGCCGACCTATCGCGGCGACATCGTCAACGCGCCTGAATTCGAATCCGGGGCACGTCGCCCGGACCCACGGCGCATGGTGCAGGCGCATGCCAGGTCGGCCATGACCATGAATTTCGTGCGCGGTCTGATCGACGGCGGTTTTGCCGACCTGCGTCACCCCGAATACTGGGATCTTTCATGGGTCGATCGATCACCGCTGGCGGCCGATTATCGTGCGATGGTCGAAGGTATCACCCATTCACTGCGCTTCATGGAGACGCTGGCCGAGGAGCCGCTCGACAGTTTTTCACGAGTGGATTTCTTCACCTCGCACGAGGCCTTGCTGCTGCATTACGAACAGGCGCAAACGCGCCGCGTACCGCGTCATTGGGGCTGGTTCAACCTGGCCACGCATTTTCCGTGGATCGGTATGCGTACAGCAGCACTCGATGGTGCGCACGTGGAGTATTGCCGCGGTATCCGCAACCCGGTCGGCGTCAAGGTCGGTCCGGGCGTGACACCCGATGCGCTGTTGCGACTTATCGAAGCCTTGAATCCCGACGATGAGCCTGGACGTCTGACTCTGATCCATCGCATGGGTGCGGCGCGTATCGGCAAAGAGCTGCCGCCATTGCTCAAGGCAGTCAAAAGCGCCGGTCGGCGCGTGCTGTGGGTGTGTGACCCCATGCACGGCAACACCGAAACCACGTCCAACGGGTACAAAACGCGTCATTTTTCCAATATCAGCAGCGAGTTGGAGCAGGCATTCGACCTGCACGGCGAAGCGGGGACGCGTCTGGGCGGTGTGCATCTGGAGCTCACTGGCGAAGATGTCACCGAATGTCTTGGTGGTGCGCGAGATCTGAGCGAAACGGACCTTGGTCGTGCCTACAAGACGCATGTCGATCCGCGCCTCAACTACGAGCAGTCGTTGGAACTGGCGATGCTGATCGTGCGCAAGTCGGGTGGCCGCGTCGGCGCGGGATGGTAATCACGCGCGTCTGCGACAGGCGCGTTTCGGGTCTTGGCCGATTGAGCGTGCACCGGCATCGGCAGCCGAGGTCGGCTGCCGATGCCGGTAGCGACAGTCATGATCCGACTATGCCGAGGGGACGTGTTGTCCACGGTGCTGTGGAGGCTGAGGCGGTGCCGGAGGCGCTGGAACGTGCGGCGGTACCGAGGACGGTGGTGTGGGCGGCAGCGGTGGCCGGGGCGCGGCGCTGCAGCCCTTGCTCGGAATGATGGCAACTGCCACCGGCGTGCCTCCGTGTGGTGTTTTCATGCTTGCCGTCAGGGTACTGCCAAGGCTGCCGGAGAGGGTTTTGTCCATTGAGGCAATGGTTCCGGAGGCATCCGCGATGGTGCCTGTCACGGCCACCTCGATGCGTTGGCCGGAAAGAGGCGAGACGTGCAGTTTCAGGTTCAATTTCTGAAATACGTCATCATGGTCTTGGTACTGTTGAATACGGGCATCCGAGTTCGGCTTGACGCATACCGTGGGTGACGACAGGGTGGCTCCGTTTTGGGTCAGCACCAACGACAGCTGGTAGGTGGAGGAGATCGTCGCTTTATGAGCGGAAACCGGGGGCTGTGTGGCAGCGTAGACGCTGCCGCACAGGCCCAGACCAAGGCACAGCGCCATGCCGGTGCCGATGCGGCGGTGCAAGGGGTTGGGAATACGCGATTTCAACATCATGATACGCTCCTTGATGGGGTGGCTAGGCCAGGCACAACCGGCCGGCAGCGGCCGCTGGATGGCCTGGGTTCGCAGCAGGGCTTCGGCATAGCGGCGGCGGGATTGTGGATAGGTGCGCACGACGCGGGCATCGCAGGCAATTTCCTGATCCATGCGCAAACGATGCAGTGCCCAATGCGCCAACGGGTGAAACCAGAATACGGCTCGCAACAGCTCGGCCAGACAGCCGGTGGCGGTATCACGGCGATGGGCATGGCTTGCTTCGTGGGCCAGAATGAGCTTGCGCTCCGCAGCGTTGTAACGTCGTTCGAAATCGACCGGCACCACGATGCGTTGTCGCCACAAGCCGAGCAATGCCGGGCCGATATCGGGACTGCTTGCGCGCAGCACGGGGAGGTTCGCGTAGTCGATTGCTCCCGGTGTTGCATCCAAAAGCGAGTGAAAGTGCCATTGACGCAACACGGCCAGAAGGAGGCTGGTGCAGATTCCCGTCAGCCACACCAGTATCAGCAGGGCAGGCCAGTCAAACATGCCCGATGAGGCGGGCACGGGCGCGGCGGAAGCGAATGCCAAAGGCGCCCCTGCGGGCAAGACCCTGGCCAATACATCATGATCCGGATGGGGCAACTGGCTGGCAGCTATGGTCAGAACGGGCAGCCACCACAGGTGGCAGGCTTGCTCGCTGCCAAAGGTCCGACGCCATGGGCGGCGCAGCAAGACCACGATCAGAAGACCCGAGCTCAGGGCCAAAGTGGCCACCCAGAGTGCTGTCAGCCACTCAGTCGTGTTCATCGTCGATCTCCGCGATCAGACGTTTGAGCTCGGCGATGTCTTTGTTGCCGAGCTTCTGGTGGGCATTGAAATGTGCCACCAAGGGGGCTACCCGGCCTGCAAACAAGCGATCAATCAGGCTCTTGCTTTCGCTCGTCACGTATTGTTCGCGAGAGATCAGCGGAGCATAGAGATAGCGACGTCCGTCACGTTGAGTGCTCACCGCGCCCTTCTTGAGTAATCGGTTCAACAACGACTTGACCGTGCCTTCTTGCCAGTCGTTGGCCGGACCGACTACGCCGAGAATCTCCTCCGCACTGCGCGGCGCATTGTCCCACAGCACCTCCATGACCAATGCTTCGGCTTCACTGATTGCCATGGCTTCTCCGTTTACGTCTGTAATCGACATCTACAATTACACTCGTAAACGCACGTGTCAAGCCCGTTGGATTTCCGGCTGCCAGCAAGTTGGATTGACGCGTGTCACGTTAATCAGTACCATTTCAGTACCCTTTAACCCCGTCCCCGTTTCATGCTTCGCATCAGCCGACTCACCGACTACGC
The DNA here is from genome assembly GCA_964608595.1 of uncultured Rhodanobacteraceae bacterium. Lineage (GTDB taxonomy): Bacteria > Pseudomonadota > Gammaproteobacteria > Xanthomonadales > Rhodanobacteraceae > Oleiagrimonas. The sequence continues at coordinate 9,586 of CAZSOU010000064.1, read as the reverse complement.
AACGGTGGTGATGACTTGTCTCGCCGCCAGCCCGAACGACGTGCTCAGTACGGCGGAGATCGCCGAGTGCACGCGTCTGGAGGTGCCGACGGTGAGCAAATTGCTCAAGCAGTTGGGCCGAGCCGGACTGGTGCAATCGTTTCGTGGCGTGAACGGCGGTTACCGTCTGGCGCGTCCGGCGACCGACATCAATCTCGCCGAAATCGTCGAGGCGCTCGAAGGCCCGTTGGGCATGACCGAATGCAGCGTCGCAGCCGGGCAATGCGATTTCGAATCCCATTGCAGCGTGCGCGGCAACTGGCAGCGCATCAACCGGGCGGTGGACGGTGCTCTCAAAGCCATGAGCCTGGCTGACATGCTGCAGCCGGTGAACACACAAACTCCCCCCACGCCGATGATGCGTGGTTGATTTCGTTTCCGATGAATGACATGAATCCAGAAACCCGTTCCAGCTCCAGCGCAATCACGGACAACCCCGAAGTGGTCGAAGCATTGTCGCGACGCTACGACGCCGGTTTCATCACCGATATCGAGAGCGACAGCCTTCCACCAGGCCTCAACGAGGAGATCATTCGCGCACTTTCGGCGCTGAAGGAAGAGCCCGAGTGGATGACCGACTGGCGTCTGGAGGCTTACCGGCATTGGTTGACCATGCCGATGCCGCACTGGGCAAAGCTGCACCTGACGCCTGTCGATTTTCAGGCCATCAGCTACTACTCGGCGCCCAAGAACAAGCCCAAGTCGCTGGACGAAGTCGATCCGAAGCTGCTGGAGACCTACGACAAGCTCGGCGTACCGCTGCATGAGCGCGCCAAGTTGGCCGGTGTCGCAGTCGATGCGGTGTTCGATTCGGTGTCGGTTGCCAATACCGCGCAGACGCAATTGGCCGAGGCCGGCGTGATTTTCTGTTCCATGAGCCAGGCCATCAAGGAGCACCCGGAGTTGGTGCGTCAATATCTGGGATCCGTCGTGCCCAGGGGTGACAACTTCTTCGCCGCTCTCAACTCGGCGGTATTTTCCGATGGCAGTTTCGTGTTCATCCCCAAGGGCGTGAAATGCCCGATGGAACTGTCCACGTATTTCCGCATCAATGCGGGCCATACCGGCCAGTTCGAGCGCACGTTGATCATCGCCGAGGAAGCCAGCCAGGTGTCGTATCTGGAGGGCTGCACCGCGCCCATGCGCGACGAAAACCAATTGCACGCCGCCGTGGTCGAACTGGTGGCGCTGGAAAAGGCCGACATCAAGTATTCCACCGTGCAGAACTGGTATCCGGGTGATGAAAACGGCAAAGGCGGCATCTACAACTTCGTCACCAAGCGCGGTGAGTGTCGGGGTGACGACTCCAAGATCAGCTGGACACAGGTCGAGACCGGTTCGGCGATCACCTGGAAGTATCCCAGCTGCGTGCTAACCGGTGACCGCTCTGTCGGCGAGTTCCACTCGGTCGCGTTGACGCATCATTACCAGCAGGCCGACACCGGTACCAAGATGGTTCACGTCGGCAAGGACACCAAAAGCAAGATCATCTCCAAGGGCATCAGTGCCGGCAAAAGCTCCAACAGCTATCGCGGCCTGGTCAAGGTCGAGAAGAGCGCGACCAACGCTCGCAACTACACGCAGTGCGACAGCCTGTTGATCGGCAAGACCTGCGGCGCGCACACCTTTCCGTACATGGAAGTGAAAAACCCCAGCGCCAACGTCGAGCATGAAGCCACCACATCGAAGATTTCCGACGATCAGATGTTCTATTGCCGTTCGCGCGGCATCGACGAGGAAAATGCCGTATCCATGATCGTCGACGGCTTCTGCAAGCAGGTGTTCCGCGAGCTGCCGATGGAGTTCGCCGTCGAAGCCAAGGCGCTGCTTGAAGTTTCGCTGGAAGGCGCTGTCGGCTGATTGCCGGCGTACCCGCCATTTCACCCATTTCCCATTCCCTTTTCCCCGACCCGACCCGATTCCCGCCATGTTGAAAATCGACAACCTTCACGCCCGCATCGAGGGCAAAGACATCCTCAAAGGCCTCACGCTGACCATCGAGCCGGGCCAGGTGCACGCCATCATGGGCCCCAACGGCGCGGGCAAGTCCACGCTGGGCAACGTGCTGGCCGGGCGCGACGGTTACGAGGTGACCCGGGGCAGCGTGACTTTCGACGGCAAGGACCTCCTCGCCATGGAGCCGGAAGAGCGTGCTTGTGCCGGCGTGTTCATGGCCTTGCAATATCCGGTGGAAATTCCCGGCGTCAACAACACCTATTTCCTGCGCACCGCGCTCAATGCGCAGCGCAAGGCACGCGGCGAGGAAGAGCTGGATTCGCGACGCTTTCTGCAGCTTGTGCGCGAAAAGCTCAAGGTAATGAACCTGTCCAACGAGTTGCTGCAGCGCGCCGTCAACGAGGGTTTCTCCGGCGGCGAGAAGAAGCGCAACGAAATTTTCCAGATGGCGCTGCTGGAACCGCGGCTGGCGATTCTGGATGAAACCGACTCGGGCCTCGATATCGATGCACTCAAACAGGTGGCCGAGGGCGTCAATTCGCAGCGCTCGCCGGAACGTTCGTTCCTGATGATCACGCATTACCAGCGCCTGCTGGATTACATCGAACCGGACTTCGTGCACGTACTTGCCGATGGGCGCATCGTCGAAAGCGGCGACAAGTCGCTGGCGCTGAAACTGGAAGAACAGGGCTACGCGTGGCTCGATGAAAACGAAGCCGCTGCGGGAGCCGCATGATGGCCACACCGTTCATGAATGCCATGGCGGAAAAGGCGCCGCAGGCCCTGGCTACGCTGCCAGGTGCGGGACTGGCCTGGCTGGACGCCGCGCGCCGCACGCAACTGGACGCATTTCTGCGTGACGGTTTGCCCGGTACGCGCAATGAAGCCTGGAAATACACGGCGTTGCGTGCTCTGGAGAGGCATGCCTTCGCGACTGGCGACATCGAGGCGGCGGCGCGCAACGTGGATCCCGACACATTGGCGCTGTCGGGTGTCGAGGGACCGCGCCTGGTGTTCGTCAACGGCGCTTTCCGGAACGACCTGTCACGTGTCGACGCATTGCCCGACGGGCTGGAAATCCAGTCGTTGGCCGAGGCGCTGGCCAGCGACCCCGAGCCGCTGCGCTTTTTCCTGACCCGCGACTGGGCGCATCAGGCGGATGCCTTTGCGCGTCTGAATGCGGCTTTGGCGGGCGACGGCATGGTGTTGCGTGTCAAGTCCGGAGCGCACATTGATGCACCCGTTCACGTCGTGCACATGGGTGCGCCGGCCGATGCCGAATTGGCCTGGCATACGCGTTCCATCATCGATGTGGGCGATAGCGCTTCGCTGAAGCTGGTCGAGCACCACGCCGCCAGCGGTGCCAATGCGCACCTGGGGACCCTGGTGTGCGACGCCGTGGTACGTGAAGGCGCGGAACTCGATTGGGTGATGCTGCAAAACAGTGCGGCGAAGGCCACGCTGGTTCGCCGTCACGTGTTGCGTCAGGATGCCGGTTCGCACGTGCGCATCCATGCGCTGGAGCTGGGTGGAAAGCTGGTGCGCAACGACATCGATGCCGAATTGCGCGGCGAAGGGGCGCGTCTGGATACGCGTGGCGTGTTCGTTCCGCACGCGCGCCAGCACATGGATACCCATCTGGATATTCGTCACGCCGCGCGGGATACGGCCGGCGAATCCTTGTGGCGCGGTGTGGCCGACCAAGGCGGGCACGGCGTATTCCACGGCCAGATCATCGTCGACCCGGGCGCCGACGGTACCGACGCCTCGCTTTACAACAAGAACCTGCTGCTCTCGGACAAGGCCGCCATCGACACCCAGCCAGTGCTGGAAATCTACGCCGATGAAGTCATGGCCAATCACGGCGCGACGGTCGGGCAACTGGACGAACGCGCGTTGTTCTATCTGCGTTCGCGCGGCATCGAGAAGGACAAGGCGCGCAATCTGCTCACGGCCGCGTTCTGTCGCGAAGTGCTGGCCACGCTGGGAAACGAGGCCTTGCGTGAGCATCTGGACCGTCTCTTGATCAACGTGCTGCCCCTCGAGGAGGAAACGTCGTGAGCGTACGCCCCGAAGCCACGCCGGCCATGCTGGACAGCAGCCGTGTGCGTGGCGATTTTCCGATTCTGACGCGTACCGTCCACGGCAAACCGCTGGTGTATCTGGACAGCGCCAACACGTCGCAAAAGCCGCAGGCGGTGATCGACGCCGTCAGCCGTTTTTTCGCGCACTCCAACGCCAACGTGGCGCGCGCCGTGCACCAACTCGGTGACGAAGCCACGACTGCCTATGAAGCGGCCCGCGACAAGCTTGCCCAGTTCATCGGCGCCAATTCACGCGACGAAATCGTGTTCACCTCGGGTACCACGCAAGCGACCAACCTGGTGGCTTACAGCTATGCGTTGCCACGATTGGGTGAAGGCGATGCCATCCTGACCACGCAAATGGAGCACCACGCCAACATCGTGCCGTGGCAGCTGGTGTGCCAGCGCAACGGCGCCAGCCTCAAGGTGGCGCCGATCACCGAATCGGGCGAACTGATCGTCGAGGAGTTCGTCAAGGCATTGACGCCGGACGTCAAGCTGGCCTGCGTCACACATGTTTCCAACGTGCTGGGTACCGTCAATCCGGTCAAGCAACTGGCGCGCGAGTGCCGCAAGCGCGGTATCCCGTTGCTGGTGGACGGCTCGCAAGCCGCGCCGCATCTGCCGCTGGACGTGAAATCCATCGGTTGTGATTTCTACGCTCTCACCGGCCACAAGATGCTGGGGCCGACCGGTACCGGCGCGTTGTGGGCACGCAAGGAGCACCTGGAAGCCATGCCGCCATTTTTCGGCGGCGGCGAGATGATTCGCGAGGTGACTTTTGAAGGCTCCACGTTTGCCGACGTGCCGCACAAGTTCGAGGCCGGTACGCCCAATATTGCCGGCTTCGTCGGTTTGGGAGCGGCGATCGATTACCTGCAGGAGCTCGGCATGGATCGCATCGCGGCGACTGAGCACGAATTGGCTGTTCATGCAGCGGATGCGCTGGGCAGCGTGCCGGGTTTGCGCATCTTCGGTCAGGCCGCTGACAAAGCCGCCGTATTCTCCTTCTTGATCGACGGCGTTCACGCGCACGACCTGGCTACCATGCTGGACCTGGAAGGTGTGGCGGTGCGTTCGGGCCACCATTGCGCGCACCCGCTGATGCAGTTTTATGGTGTCCCGGCGACGGTGCGTGCCTCGTTCGCGTTCTACAACACGCGCGAGGAAATAGACCGCTTCATCGAGGCCATCACGAAGGTGCGCAAACTGTTGGCCTAACGTGACCCGTGGAGCGGGCCTCGGCCCGCCATGACCTTTCGGTGGGCACCGGCCCGCCCGACGTTTTTTCTCGAGGCTGAGCTTTCGTGACTGCGACCGACCTGACGTTCCGAGCTGCCGAATCCGTCGACATTGCAGCCATCGTTGCTTTGGTGCAATCGGCTTATCGCGGTGACGCCAGCCGTGTCGGCTGGACCACCGAGGCCGATTTGCTTGATGGCCAGCGCATCGACCCCGAGGGTGTGCGCGCCGATATCGAGCGCCCGACGAGTCGCGTGTTGCTGGCGGAAAAGGGCGGGCAGCTGATAGCCTGCGCGCATGTCGAAAAACAGGGGCGCGCCGGATATTTCGGCATGTTCGCGGTACGGCCCGGTTCGCAAGGTGCGGGGATCGGCAAACACGTACTGGCCGAAGCCGAGCGCGTCGCGCGCGAAGAGTGGCAATGCATCGACATGCGCATGACCGTGATTGATGTGCGCGATGAACTCATTGCCTGGTACGAACGGCGCGGGTACCGCCGCACCGGGGAGTACCGGGCATTTCCCTATGGCGATGAGCGTTTCGGCGTTCCCAAACGCAACGATCTGCGTTTCGAATGGCTGACCAAGCGCTTGCACACCGGAGTCATGGCATGAGTGAATGGATCGACGTCGGCACCCGCGACGAATTGCTGCCCGGCGAGTTCAAAGTGGTGTGGGACGAGGACACGCCGATTGCCGTCTACAACATCGACGGCGACCTGTACGCCATCGAAGACACCTGCACCCACGACGGTGGCGACCTTGCCGGCGGCGAGGTGTTCGGCTTCGAGGTCGAGTGTCCGCGCCACGGCGCGCGCTTCGACGTGCGCACCGGCGCGGTGACCCGGCCGCCGGCGGTGACGCCGATCGCTTCCTTCCCGGTCAAGGAGGAAGGCGGGTTGATCTGGACGCGTGACGACCGTTTCGATTGAGCAAGCCGGACGAAGGCATGCATCTTGTCGTGCTCGTGCGGAAGCATCTGGCCCATCATCCAAGCCCAAACCGAGCAGGCAGGGTGGGCCCGGGCCTGTTAAACCCGTTCGTCCTGAGCGTAGGCCGCAGGCCGAAGTCGAAGGACATGGCGCAGTCATGCCGCATGCACTTCGACTCCGCCCGCCGTGCGGGCTACGCTCGGCGCGAACGGTACAAGAACGAATGAATGCTTGAGTAAGTGCCATTGGAGCAAGGTCCGCCATGCTCGCAAGAAAGTATTCTCAAAACAGTTCGCGCCGGTAGCGCCCGTCGGCATGCAGAGTCTCGACGGCGTCGGCTCCGAGTGTTTCTTCCAGCACCGCATGCACGCCCGCGCCCATGCTCGGGCTGCCGCAAACCATGATGTGCGCTCCGCGTTCGAGCCATTCCACCAGGTCGGCACGACATTCGCCGAGGCGATCCTGCACGTAGCCGTCGCCATCGCGCGAGAAGCAGATATCCAGCCGTGTCAGCACGCCGTCCTTTCGCCAGGTTTCCAGCGTGGCGAGCTGGTGTCCGTCGTGCCGGCGTTCGCGCTCGCCGTAGACCAGCCAGGCTTCGGCGTGTGCGGCGCGTGCTCGCTGCGCCAGCACGCCGAGGAATGGGGCGATGCCCACGCCGTTGGCGATCATCAGCAGTGGCGTATCCGCCGACGGGGCACGGAAGTGTGGACAGCTGCGCAGACGCGCATTCACGTGGTCGGGGCGGATGCCGGTGTTGCACAAGCGTCCCGAGGCCAGGCCGGCTTCGCTGTCGGTACTGCCGGTCCGCCGCACCAGGAGGCGGGCATGCCCGTCTTCCGGCAGCGAGGCGATGGAGTAGCTGCGCGGCGTCAGCGGCGGCAGGGCATCAACCAGTGCCTGGGCATCGGTGGCGGATTCGATGGGTGTCGCGAACAACGGCTCGCGACGGGCCAGCGCCTCACGCAACGGCAGCGGTTCGCCGTTCAGCGTGACCGTCGTGGCCGGATCGAATGCCTGGTGCCGCAGCCAGGCGTCGATGCGCTCGGGCGTCGGCGCCATGTACAGATCCAGCAGGTCGCCGGGTCGCCATGCCGGCGTGCCTTCGGGCACGGCCAGGACCAGCGCGACGAGGGGGGCGGCATCGCTGCCCGTATTGAGTGTGTGCCGAGCGGTCACGCGCCAGGAGGTGAAAGTTTTGGCGCTTGCCGCGGCCGGGGCGGCCACGTCGCTGACGGCGAGGGCCGGCCAATGGGCCTGCAGCTGCGTGCGCCAGTGCCGGATGGCCGTCGACTCGGCTTCATGCGCCTCGACCGTGGTAAACAGCAGCTTCGAACCGCTGGCCGCAAGCCAGCGTGAAAGCGCGTGGCCGAAGCCGCAGAAGGCTTCGTAGCGGCGATTGCCCAGTGCCAGCACGGCGCAGCTCAAGTGCGACAGGTTGGGCGGATTGGTGTTGCGCATGTACCGGCGCACGAAGCCGAGCGCGCTGTCCGGCGGACCGCCGTCACCGTAGCTGGAAACGACGAACAGCGCGCGTCCGGCGTGCTGGTCCAGGGCGCGTCCACCGGCCGCATCGAGCGCCAGCACGCGTGGCGCCAGGCCGGCCTGCCGCAGCCAGCCGGCCGTGCGTCGGGCCAGGCACTCAGCGGTACCGCTCTGACTGGCGTGCAGGACCAGGACCGGCTCGCCGGTCGTCGTCGGTAGCGGCAGACGCTCACGCCGGGTGCGCGCGGCCATGCGCCGGCGCTGCAACCACAGCCACACGCCGGTGATGAAAAACAACGGCATCAGCAGGGAGGCCAGCGACATCAGGTACAGCCCGGGTTTGCCGAAGAAACTGCCGGCATGCAGTGGATACAGTGCACCGATGAAACGACGACCGCGTGGCAGATCGGCGTGGCGTTGCGTGGAAACGACGGCTCCGTCAAGCGGGTCGATCTTCAGCGTGTCCCAGGCGCGCTCGTGGACGCTGGCGGGCGTCTGATAGCGAATGCGGATCGGTACGTCCGGGTTGCTGGTCAGACTGACGCTGGCGCGATCGGCATCCGGTGCCTCGTGGCGGAACGTGGCCCAGGCGGTGTCGATCGGCACCAGCGGATCCTGCGGGTTGCCGGCCGGCGGCGATCGCGGGCGCAAGCTGCCGGATACGCCGGCGATGCTGTTGAGCGCGTCGCGATAGAACCCGTAGGACCACCACAGGCCGGTCAGCGCGGCCAGCAGGTAGAACGCCAGTACCCAGGTGCCGATGATGGCGTGCAGGTGCCACAGCAGGTTGCGACCGCGCAGGCGTACGTCCAGTTTCAGCCAGGCGCGCAGCGAGCGCATGTGTTTTGGCCAGCGCAGGATCAGGCCGGTCACGGCCAGCAGGATCAGCAGGGCCGTGCTGGCACCGACGATCTGCTTGCCGACCTTGCCGGCGGCCAGATGCCGGTGCAGGTCTTCGGCCGCGCGGAAGAAACCGGTTCCGCGCAGGGGACCGAGCACCTCGGCATCGTAGGGGTTGACCATGACCTGCAAGCCGCCGCGGCGCTGGCCCGGCTTGGCCATTTGCACCATGGCGGCGCGTTCGTTCCCGTTCCAGCGCAGGCGACGCGGGTGCAGCTCGGGATAGGCGGTTTGCGCGGCGGCGATCAGCGTGTCGGGCGGAAGCGGGTTGGCCTGTGCCGGTGCGCTTGTCTGCGTCTGCGGGTTGACCATGTCCAGCAGCGGTTGTTCGAAACCGATCAGCCCGCCCGTAACGCCGACCACGACCAGCACCGCTCCGGCGGTCAGCCCGGTGATCCAGTGCAGGCGGAACAGAAAACGCTTGAGCAGAAACGGCATGCGGGATATCCGGGAGTGGGTGGGCGCGGCATCGTGGTGTTGGCAGGAAGGTGCTGGATAAGACCATAAATGAGAATAATTATCAATGACAACAACAGGGCGATGTTCCTCGGGCGTGACTTATGCCTCATGCGGAGGGCGTGCTAATGTCCGAGTTTGGAAGATGCCGTTCGTGGGGAGCGGCATCTCGTCACATCCATTGCTGGGGAAAACATGCCGCGAATATTCCTGTACTCCAGTCCCGTGGGACTGGTGACCATGCTTGCGCTGTTGCTTCCGGGTACCGTGCTGGCTGCGCCATCGGCCATGCCGGCCGCGGCTTCCAGTGCGCCAGTTCCTGCGGTGGCCGCCAGCACGACAGCTCCTGCCGTGGCCGTTGGCGCGTCGATCCCGTTCGTGTCGCCGCACGCCGCCAATTTCAAGGTGCCCAGTGCACCGGATGCCTGGGGTGGCCCGCGCACCGCGGCCGACGCGACGCTGTCCGACCAGGTGACCAGCTACACCATCCACG
>CAZSOU010000063.1:3338-14426 GCA_964608595.1 uncultured Rhodanobacteraceae bacterium | reverse complement strand
TGTGGCCGCTGGGCTTCTGGTTGCCGCGCACCTATTCGGCGGCCACGCCGCCGGTAGCGGCCATGTTCTCGATCATGACCAAGCTCGGCATCTACGTGCTGCTGCGCCTGAGCCTGCTGCTGTTCGGGCCCGGCTCCGGGCCCGCGTCGGCGCATTTCGGCAGCAACTGGCTGCTGGTGATCGGCATGATCACGCTGGTCGTCGGCAGCATCGGCCTGCTCGGCGCACGCGAGCTGGGCAAGCTGGCCGGCTATTGCGTGCTGATTTCCTCGGGCACCCTGCTCGGTGCCGTCGCGCTGCAACAACCGGCAGTGACCGCGGGTGCCCTGGCATATCTGGTGATTTCGGTGCTCGGCATCGCCACGCTGTTTTTGCTGACCGGCCTGATCGTGCCGCACGAGGAGCCCGAAGGCACCGAACAGCTCGAACCTTATGATCCGGTCGGCGACGCGCTGTATGCGGCCGAGGATGAAAGCCGCGTGGTCGAACCGGCGCCGCTGGTGATTCTGGCCGCCTGTTTCCTCGGTTGCGCGCTGCTGCTTTCGGGCCTGCCGCCGATGGCGGGCTTCCTGGCCAAGTTCGCGATGCTGGCGCCGATGCCGGGCGCAGGCACGGGAGCCACGATCCTGTTCGCCCTGATCCTGGCGGCCGGTACATGCAGCATCATCGCCCTGTGCCGCGCCGGCATCCAGATTTTCTGGGCCGATACGGACGAATGGGTGTTTCCGCGCGTGCGACCCCGCGAAACCGCGTCGGTGGTCGTTCTGCTGGCCATCAGCCTGGCGCTCGTGTTCACTGCTGCGCATCCGTGGCAATACCTGCAAGCCACGGCACGTCAGGTGCACGCGCCGAGCCAGTACATCCAGGCCGTCCTGCCGCAAGTCGCGGAGACGCAACCGTGAAGCGCTGGCTGGAGCATCCGTTGCTGATCGCCACACTGCTGCTGACGTGGCTGGTGTTGCAGCAAAGCCTGGCGGCAGGCACGATCCTGGTCGGACTGGTCATCGCACTGGGCCTGTCGCGATTGTGGTCGCGGCTGGATGCGCCACGCGTGCGGGTACGCCATGCCGGCAAGTTGCTGCTGCTCGGCATGCGCGTCATCGTCGACATCATCGCTTCCAACTGGGCAGTGGCGCGACTGATCATGACGCGCCGTCCGCACACCTCCGCCTTCGTCGCGATCGAACTGGAAGTGGAACAGTCCGCCGCGCTGGCCGTGCTGGCATGCATCATCACGGCCACACCGGGCACCATCTGGGTGAGTCACGATTCACACCGGCGGCAAATCACCATCCACGTGCTGGACATTGCCTCCCGGCAGCAGTTGGTGCACAACATCAAACAACGTTACGAGCCGACGTTGCAGGAGGTGTTCGAATGATCGGCAGCATCGTCACCGTCGCCGTCGGTGTTGCGCAGTTGCTGTTGCTGCTGGCGATGGGCCTGGCCATCGTGCGCATCGTGCGCGGACCGCGCGCGCAGGACCGGGTGGCTGCGCTGGATGCGCTTTACGTCGACGCCATGTTGCTGTTGCTGAGTATCGGCATCCGCACCGGCAGTCTGCTGTATGTGGCCGCCTGTCTGGTCATCGCCGTGCTGGGTTTTGCCAGCACCTCGGCATTCGCCAAATTCCTGATGCGTGGGGAGGTGATCGAATGAGCACGCTCGCGTCCCTGCCGGACTGGGCGGCGCTGGTGGTTGCCGCGCTGGTGCTCGCCAGCGCGTTGCTCGCGCTCGTCGGTTCGATCGGCTTGCTGCAACTGAAGAGTTTCTACAGCCGCCTGCACGCCCCCACCCTGGGCACGACACTGGGCCTGTTCCTGATGGTCACGGCAACGGTTTTGTGCTTCTCGCTGGCACGCGGACATCTCGTCCTGAGCCCCATCCTCATCGGCGCTTTCGTGACCGCGACGGTGCCGATCACCATGATCCTGCTGGCACGAGCGGCGTTGCGGCGGGACCGCTCCGAAGGCGACCCGCGCGTTCCACCCGCGCCATCCAGAGACCGGAGCCCACGCACACCCCTGTAGGGAGCCTCGAAAAACCGCGGATCATCGGCGTTTCCTGTGGGAGGGGCCGGTGGCCCCGACGGATCATGCGGCACATCCTGTCGGGGCCACCGGCCCCTCCCACAAGGGTAAGTGCAACGGTTTTCCGAGACTTCCTGTAACAGACCTCCAGAAACCGCCTTTCCCGTTCGAGCCAGGATCTGTTTCCGTTCGTGGTGAGGTATCGAACCCTGAATGGCGCGGGGGACTTGAGACCGTCAGGGTTTGCCGACTTTCACGGCGGCAATGCGCCAACCGTTGCCGCGGCTCCGCTCGACACGCAACCGCACCGGACGCCGCTCCGCCACGCCGCCGTGCTCCACTTCGTTGCTGGTGATGTAGCGGACACTTCCCTGCACGTGGCAGCGAATCGTCGTCGGGCACTCGATGCGATCGATGTCGATGCCCGCCGGCCACGGGCTGGATACCTCGCGCCCGACCACTTTCGAAGAGTCGGCCAGCCATGCCTGCAGCAAGTCCGGCGTCAGCAGGTCGCCATACACCTTCTTCAAATGCGGGCGCATGGCATCGGGGGGTGCCAGCACGGACACCTTCTGCATTTGCTTGCCGAAACGCTCGACCAACACTCGCACGGCTGCCTGTGCGTCGGGCGAAATGGTCGCATCAGGAGCCGACTTCGCCACCGTCGCAGGCGCAGCCGGCTCCGGCGGTGGTTCCGGCTGCGGCGTATCGGATGAAGAGCAAGCCGCCAGTAGTCCGCCGACCAGCAACATTGCAATAAGTTGTACGAATCGTTTGTCCACGCTCGCATTGTCGCACGCGACGCACACCATCAGGCGGATACAAACGACATGCTCAATGGCCTTCGGCAACAAGCGTCTTGCGGTACTCGGCGATCACGACGTCGGATACGCCGGCAGCCTTCATGGCCACCATGGCCGCGCGCAGGCGCTTTGCGGCACCCGGTTGGTGCAGGCGCAGCTCGATGCGGGCCTTGTCCGCTGCCAGCACCTCGGCCTGGCCCGGGTCGCTGCTGGTGGCCTGGTAGGCCTGAGGGTCAACTTTGCTGATCATCGCCAGCGCCTCCTTGTTGTGGCCCAGATCGCTCAACGTGCTGGCCACGCCCACGCGGGCGGCCTGGGTCACGGCAGCGTTCGCACCGCTCACCCGGGCGAGCCCGGCAGCGGCTTTGCGCAAATGCTTGAGAGCCAACTGCGACTGCCCGATGTCGGCCTCGTCGTAACCGAGATTGAGCAATGAGATCAGTGTGCCCTGGTTGTTCGGCCCCCAGTGCTTGAGTCCCCGTTCATAGGCTTCGCGCTGCATCGCCAGTGCCTTGGCCTCGTTGCCTGCCAGTGAGTAAAGATAAGACAGCGAGCCGAGAATCCCGAGCGCCGACTGGCTGTTCGCGCCTTGCGCCTTTTCCATGCCCGCCAGCGCCTTGTGACCCTCGGCAATGGCTTCCTTGAAGCGGCCCTGCGCGCGCAAAGCCTCGGCCAGACGGTGGTGCGCCTGGGCAAGCCCTCCCAGCCCGATGCTCTGCTGCGTATACGGAGAGCCGGCAAGAACCTTGCGTGCGGTCGCTTCGGCCTGCCTGGCTTGTTGCAGACGCAACTGGCAACCGGCAATGGTCAGCAGGATGTGGGCGGACACGAGCGCATCATCGGGATGCAACGTCCTCTGCAACACCTGCGCCGCCTGATACTCCGCCAGGGCTTGCTTGAAATGCATGTGGTGGTAGGCGACATCGCCGCGTGCAAGATGCGCGCGCAGGGCAATTTCGGAGACGCCAAGACGGCGCGATCCAGCAGCCGCGTCGGCCTGCTTGAGTACCGCCGCCGCGGCGTCGAAGCGGGGGATGTTCGCGAGCACCGAGACCAGCTCGTATTGCGCGCGCACGGTACGCGCGTCGGTCGGGCCCGCGGCGCGCTTCCAGTTCTTTGCGGCCGCTTGCAGTTGCGCTGCGGATTTCTTCAGTTCACCCGTGGTCTTGTAGGCGCGTCCCAGCGTCCCGCGCAAGGTCGCCAGTACCAGCGGCTCGCCGGCAAAGCGTTTGTTCAAGCGCGGCGCGGCCGCGTCGATAATTTCGCTGAGGGTCGGGTTGCGCTCATTCCACGCCGGCGAGCGCATGCCCCCGCCAAGCAGGTCGTCGTTGAGAAATTGGTTGGCGGCCTCGGCCAACCGGGCCTGCTGCTGCGCCTGCGCACGGGCGGCACGCACACGCGTGATCTGCCAAAGGCTGATGGCCAGACCCGCCGTCAGCAACACGATGGCGGTGATCAACCAGGGCCGCCGTGTGCGACTGTGCTCCAGCTTGCGTTCGGCAGCCTGTGCGCGGGCGTCGGCATCGCGCAGCCGCTGGCGTTCAATGGCACGCAGTTCGCGGCTACGCAGGCGCTGCGTCAAGTCCTCGACGCGGTGCAAACGGTGCACGGGATCGCCATGGGTCGCCGCTGCAATGTCTTCGACCAACAGTTCATCGTTGATACCCTCTTGCCAGCCCGGCGCCAACGTGCGGTGCAGGTCGCCCACGACCATCTGCAGAAGGATCAGGCCCAGTGCATAGACATCACTTTGCACCGACGGCGCTTCGCCGGCCAGCACTTCGGGCGCCAGATACAGCAACGTGACGCCGGAGTCGTCGCTGATGGCGCTGGTAACGGTCAGACCCATGCGCGTGATGCCCAGCGCATCGAGTTGTTCCGGTTGCAGCAGGCGGCCGGAGCCGAAGTCGGTCACGCGCAGCTGCCAGTCTTCGCCACGCGACGCGACCAGGATGTTGGAGGGCTTCAAATCCTTGTGCAGCACGCCGACCGAGTGTGCCGCGGCGACCGCATCGGCTACCTGCAGAAACCAGGCGATGCGTTGGTCGGTTGATGCGGCTGCAAACGCCGGTTCCACATTTGACCAGTGCGTAAAATCGCAGCCGGCATCGGCGCGTTGCACCCAATACGGCGCAGTGTCGAAATTCCAGTCGATCAGAGGCACCTGATCCTCGCGCTCGCCCAGTTTCTCGCGTAGCAGGCGATCGATGGTGACTTCGCGCTTGAGCGCCGCCAGTTGCTCGTCGCTGAACGCAAATTTGTAGACGCGGGTTTGGTCGGTGCGATTGTGGCGCACGCGCCAGACCACGCCGTGGCCGGCCGGATCGAGACATTCGAGCAGATGAAAATGCTCGCGGCCCGGCATCGGTTGGCCGGCCTTGAGTTCGAAGTCGGCCTCGGCGCGCCGCCCCGCCACCATGCGCTCGACCGGCCCGAGCAGCCGATAACCCACGCGCGGCACGGTGACGATGCGCGCGGCCGCATGATCGCCCAGTCCCTTGCGCAGCTTGGCCACGGCATTGGCCAGCACATTGTCGACGGTGGGCCGGCCTTCCCACACCGTGTCGAACATCTCGGCCCGTGGCACGACCTCGTCCACATGCTCAAGCAACAGCGCCAGCACTTGCAGCGGGCGCTGCTCCAGCTCAACACGCTCACCGGCCACGCGCAGTTGCGCGCGTGCGGCATCGAAATCGGCGTCTTCGAAACGGTAGCGGTACAGCGAGCGTTCCGACGCTTCGGACGGTTCCATCTTCGGCCCCAGCCAAATGGGCCCCCGCGTTGATTGTGCACCGCTTTCGGACGGATTGCAGCTCGCCGTTAGCGATCCGTTAGGTCGCCGTGACGACTTTTGCGGATGCATGGCGCCCAATGACCGCCACGCCACCCGATTCGCTGGAGGATCCGAACATGAACACCCGACACACATGGTTGACGGTCATTTTGTCTGCATCCGCGTTGCTGGTGACCGCTGTGGTCGCACCCGCACCGTCGCAAGCTGCCGACACCACCGCATCCGGCACGACCCAGGTCGATTTTGCCAACAACAACGTCAAACCGACGACCACACAGGCCGCCGCGATTCTGAGTGCCGCCACGCGTGCCTCATCCAAAGACATGGTCGATTGCGGCCAAGCGGGCTGCTACGCAATGGTGCCTGCCGATATCAATGACGATGGCCGGCCCGACCTATTCATTCGGGCCCAAAACATGGGCTATTGCGGCTCCGCGGGCTGCGACACGGAATTGTTGATGGCGACTGCAAACGGCTACGCGCCCACGTTTGTCTCCCTGGCCTATTCCGGGGGCAAGATCTCGATCCTCCAAGGCAAACACCACGGCATGCACGACCTGCGCTACGGCGACAGCCCGGTCTGGACGTGGAATGGCTCGGCATACCGCATCACGAGGTAACGGTCATGCATGCGTTCCGCCATACCGCCGTCCACCGCCATGTCGGCATCCTTGCGCTACTGCTGCTGGTGTTCTCGGCACTGCCGTTTGCCGCCCTCGCTTGTCACGGCAAGCACCCGCAGCTGAAGGCCTACATCGGCACACACAAGGACCTGCTGGCAGCATCCGTGGTTGCCCGGCAACTGGCCAAGTTGCCGGGCACGGTGCGTCGACATCTCGAACGCAACCTCGACGTCGCGGGACCGGTTCGCCTGATGAACTGTCATGTGGTGCTGACAGGCAACGCGCCACATCAGGGCGGCCAGGAAGATGCACTGCTGGACGTGGCGCTGTATTCGGGCGAGGTCATTGCCGTGATCCACAGCGGCGAACGCACGGATATCTACTTCCCCGCCAAGCTCGGCACCGGCGCGCTCAGCGGTGCGTATTGGCAACTGCCCTTCCAGGTGCGCCAGTGGGCGAGGCTGGCCTCGATGGGCTTCCCGTCGAGTTTTCCGCATGGCGCGCAACTGCATGTACTGCACGGGCCGGCATCGACCGGAGATGAGCAGGCCGCGGCCGCCGTGGAAAAATCGATTTCGACAAGGACGCGGTCACACCGACCGCGACGCAGGCCGCCGCCATCGTACGCGTCACCGGCGGCGATTTCGCTACATGCAGCGCGCAGCACCGGCCCTGCTATGCGCTGGCCCTGGCCGACCTCAATGACGACGGCCGCGACGACCTGTTCATCGCCTATGCCTACGCCACGGGTTTTTGCGGCTCCGCCGGTTGCGCCCACGCCGTCGTGCTGGCAACGCCACACGGCTACGCCGACAAAGCCCTGCTGCGCATCAACGGCACCATGAAGAGAACCTCGAAAAACCGCGGATCATCGGAGTTTCCTGTGGGAGGGGCCGGTGGCCCTGACGGGATGTACCGCATGACCCGCCGGGGCCACCGGCCCCTCCCACAAGGGTCGCTCCCGGGTGCAACGGTTATTCGAGGCTCCCTGAAGGGTCGCATTTCCTTGCGCGACTCGACTGCGGCCACGCAGACCGCGCTGCGTGGTTGCTACCGGTATTGACCCGTTTCAGATCCACCAAAGAGTCAGTGAGTACGACATGAAACCCCTCTACCCCATCGACATTGTCATGTTCCGCGGCCTGCGGCTGCTGGTCCTGCTTGCCCTGCTGACGTTGCCCTTTGCCGCCTCGGCAACGTGCACCGGCAAGTACGCATCCCTCACGTCTTACGCCGGTGGCAATGCCGACAGCAGGTTCTTCGCCGACCCGGTCATCGCCGCGCGCTTTGGCAAGCTGCCGGTGAAAGTGCGTCACACGCTCAAACGCAACATCGACGAGATGGCGGTCAATCTGGTCGGTTGCCACCTGGTGATCTCCGGCTGGGTGCAGCGCCACACCAGCGAAACCGGCGCCATCGCGACCGTGGATCTCGGCTCGGGCAACGTCGTCGCCGCCATCCACAGCCACGGCCATATCGACGTGTACCTCATCCAGGACCCCGCCACGGATGCCTCGCAAGGATCCTGGAGCGACGTGCCGAAACTGGTGCGCAACTGGGCCGTCCTGGCCGACATGGGTTTTCCGCACCAGCAGCCGCACAACGTGCACATGCACCCGCCCGCGCAGTGAGTCAACACGCTGCACCCACCCGCACCCGAGGAAACCGGCATGAACATCAAAAGCAAACTCGCATTCGCACTGCTCGGCACGTTGTTGCTCGCGGCCTGCGGCAGCGGTGGTGGCATCAGCGGCACCTACATGTCGCCTGACCACGCGGCCACGTACACGTTCGCCAACGACAAGCTGACCATCACTTCCACGGCCAACCCGGATAGGAAAAAGCATTACAGCTACAGCGTCGACGGCAACAAAATAACCATCCAAACGCCCATGGGAAGTTTGCCGGCGACCCTCAACACCGATGGGTCGCTCACGGTCATGGGCGGCACGTTCACGCGAGTCAACTGATGCGACGCGGCGCAGTCATCCGGCCTCCTCGCGAGCCCCATTGCGCGCCCTCCAACCACGTAGCCACACCCGAGGAACCCACCATGAACATCAAAAGCAAACTCGCATCCGCACTGCTCGCCACCTTGTTGCTTGCGGCCTGCGGCGGCGGCATGAGCGGCACCTACAAGGGCGCCATCGGTTCGCTCACGTTTGACGGCAGCAAGGCTCATCTGGACGCGGGCATGACCACCATGACGATGGACTACTCCGTCGATGGCGACACGATCCTGCTGCACGAGCCCAAGGTCGGTGGCGTCGAGGCATCCATCAAGTTGACCCGCAACGCCGATGGCTCGCTGACCACCCCGTGGGGGCGCATGAAGCCCCAGCAGTGAAATCCGTCGACCCAACGCAGGTTGGTATCGACTTTCAGCCACGCGACGACAGGAGAACAACATGTCTGGCAAAGGTTCGGAATACACGAAACACACCGAAGGCAAAGCGACCGTTTTCGATGTCACGCCGGCAGCGGCGCCGAAATTCATTTTCGTTTTGGTTATCGCAGTCTTCTTCGCCGTGTTCGGTTTGGCAACGCTGAAAAGCGAATTCGGCTGGGTTCTTCTCGTCATTGCGGCACTGTTCGCGTGGCTGGGTTGGCGCGACATGCGACCAAAACCGCACCGCGGGCCCAGCACATTCCGCGTCACTGCAGACGCCATCGAGGCCAAGGGCCAGACCTTTCCCAAGGACGATATCCATCGACTGCTGCTGCGAAATGGCGTCACGGATCAGGAGCTGCTCGACACCTACGCCAGCAGCACGGGGCAGAAAGCCGGCGTGGCCCAACGCGCCCGCATGGCACGCGTAGCCAACGGCCTGACGGTCGAAGCGGGTGGCAAGTCCACGCTGCTGGCCGGCGGCCTGGATGAAACGACTGCCTATGGCCTGCTCCACGAAACCTGCCAGGTGCTTGGATTCGACATCAAATGACGGCAAGCGTGGCGCGTACTTGATGCACCACCCAACACGAGGAAGTCACCATGAACATCAAAGGCAAATTGGCATCGGCAGTGCTCGCCACCTTGCTGCTCGCCGCCTGCGGCGGGTCCGGCCTGGACGGCACCTACGCCGGTCCGGACAGCTATTACAGCTACACCTTCCAGCCCAATGGAACCGTCCAGGTCAACGGCTTTGGCAAGACGTTGGAAAAGCACTACGAGCTGGATGGCAAAACGATAAAAATCGGACCCCGGGATGGCCCCAAGCAGGTCATGACCTTGCGCGATGACGGATCCATTTCCGGCCCGAGAGGCGCGAAGCTCACCAAGAAGTCATGACCACGGATAGTTGCCGCGCGACGCTGCGCCTGACGCGAGCAGCATCGCTCGCGCATCCCGTCACCATCGAATGGAGGACCATCCCATGAGCCTGATTCAATGCAAGGACTGCGGCACGCAGATCTCCAGTTCGGCCAAGGCATGCCCCAAATGTGGCGCGCCGGTGCCGGTCACCATCGGTCCCGACCAGCAGCAATGCCCGTGGTGCATGACGGTGGTTTCCAAACGGGCCACCATGTGCCCCGGCTGCCGCGCGCAGAAGGGCTATGCGACCAACAAGAACGGCGTCATGGGCAAGACGTCGACGATCGTGTTCGGCGTCATCCTGCCCGGCATCCTCGCTGCGCTGTTCGCGCACTGGTTCTGGCCCGTCGCCGTGGTTTTTGGCGTCATTGCACTGTTTTGCATCTACCGCCTGATCCGCGGGCCGGTCTGGTACCAGAGCGGGCACCCGGGCTGACGTCCGCGGTTGAATTTTCCACTCATCGCAAGTTCACCGCTACCGGCGACGCGGGTTTTCGCCGCCAGGCATGGCAACCGTTCAAGCGGCCCTTCGTGGCCGCCTCATCCGCGGCCTCCATCACGCTTGTCAACGTTGCGGGTGGGGATGGCAATCACGTTCATCATCCGCATCGGCGGACCGGTACGAGTTTCACCGTCGGAGGCTTTGTGGTCGACCTGGTGTACCTGATCGGCGGGGCCGTCGCCGTGAGGATCCGGCTCGAAAAACCGTTGCACCCTGGAGCGACCCTTGTGGGAGGGGCCGGAGGCCCCGACGGATCATGCGGTACATTCTGTCGGGGCCACCGGCCCCTCCCACGGGAAACGCCGATGATCCGCAGTTTTGCGAGGTTCCCGGAAGGGAACAAACGCGGCTGGGCATCAAGCAAGCATGCCTGCCCCGCGCGCACGTTCGCGACGCGATCGCGCACCATGGTCAACACGACGGCGGTGCGCTGGTGCCGCCCACGCTCACCCGGCTGGCAAGTCCGGCGGCCCTTTCAACTCGACCACGTTGCCGTCCGGATCGGCCACATAGATCGACGGCCCCTCGCCTTCGGCCCCGTAGCGCGTACCGATCTCGCCCACACGCACGCCATGCTGCTCCAAGTGCGCGAGGATACGCTTTTCGTCATATGGCTCCACGCGCACGCAGAAATGATCCATGTTGTGGCCCTCGGTGCCCGGCGCGGCGCCGCCGGCGCGACCCAGCTTGCCGGCCACGTCGACCAGGTCGATCAATGACAAGCCGGCGCGCAGTTGCACCAGTCCGATGGACTCCTGGCGCTTTTCCACGCTGCAGCCGAGCACATCGCAGTAGAACCGGCACGCGCGCTGCATGTCGACGACACGCAACACCACATGGTCGAGATTGCGGATATGGATCATGTCGACATTGTCCGGGGCCGTGTGGGGGTTGGCAAGGTAGTCGGGCGCGGGGTTTTGGGGGGGGCCCGCCCCCCCCCCCCAACGGGGGTGCCCCCCCCGGCGCACGGGGGGGGGGGGGGGGGGCCCCCCAAACCCCCCCCCCCCACCGCGTCACATCCGG
>CAZSOU010000063.1:0-3328 GCA_964608595.1 uncultured Rhodanobacteraceae bacterium | reverse complement strand
ACCGCGTTGCGATTGATGTGGATGCGGTACGCAGGGGGGCCTCGGGGGGGGGCCACCCGCCCCCCCCAATTGGTGTGCGCCCCGCTGGGGCCACGTGGGGGGGGGCCTGTCCCCCCCCACAACCCCAGCCAGCCCCCCTTTCGCAACATTGCTGGAACCCTCGATAAAACCGGTATAATCGCCGTTCCACATGCATGGTGGGAGAAGCGGCACTGCCGCTGCCGAAGGCGCAAACGCCCGTAATCGCTCAGGCCCAGCACCTCCATGCATGACAAACTCTGGAGAGACCGGTTCAATCCGGCGCCGAAGGGGCACGAGGCGCGTACGACGCGTCTTCAAACTCTCAGGCAAAAGAACAGAGGGGCAGACGTTGTACCAACGCCAACCGGACCCTTCTTGCCATGAACCAGAAAACCACGACCTCGCTGCGCGACCTCGAAAACCACGACGCCTTCATCGGCCGTCATGTCGGCCCGGATGCGGCCGAAACCGAGGCCATGCTGGAAACGATCGGCCAGGCTTCGCTGGAAGCCATGACCGACGCCATCGTGCCGGCCACCATCCGCTCGACCGAGCCGTTGGGCATCGACAACGCCATCACCGAGGTCGAGGCGCTGGCACGCGTGCGTGCCATTGCCGACAAGAACAAAGTGTTCAAAAGCTTCATCGGTCAAGGCTATTACGGTACCCACGTACCCCATGTCATCGCGCGCAACATCCTGGAAAACCCGGCGTGGTACACCGCTTACACGCCCTATCAGGCCGAGATCTCGCAGGGCCGACTCGAAGCGCTGCTGAACTTCCAGACCATGTGCGCCGATTTGACCGGCATGGAAATCGCCAACGCCTCGCTGCTGGACGAAGGCACTGCCGCCGCCGAAGCCATGACCTTGGCCAAGCGCATGGCCAAGGCCAAACGCAAGGAAAACACCATCGTGGTGTTCGGTGACGCGCATCCGCAGACCATCGAAGTGATGCGTACCCGCGCCGAGCCAATGGGTCTGACCATCAAGCAGGCCGACTCCGCCGAACAATGGGATGCCGCGATCGCCGCGGACGACTACTTCGCGGCACTGATCCAGTACCCGGCCAGCAGCGGCTGGCTGATGGACTGGAGCGAGGAAGTCGAGAAGATCCACGCCAAGGGCGCGCTGGCCATCTTCGCCACCGACCTGCTGGCGCTGACCCTGCTCAAGTCGCCGGGCGAGATGGGCGCCGACATCGTGGTCGGCAACACCCAGCGCTTCGGCGTGCCGTTCGGCTTCGGCGGCCCGCATGCCGGCTTCATGGCCTGCCGCGACGCCTACAAGCGCTCCATGCCCGGCCGCCTCATCGGCGTGTCGCGCGACGCCGAGGGCAACAACGCCTACCGCCTCACCCTGCAGACCCGCGAGCAGCACATCCGCCGCGAGAAGGCCACCTCCAACATCTGCACCGCGCAGGTGCTGCTGGCCATCATGGCCTCCATGTACGCCGTCTACCACGGCCCCGAAGGCCTGACCCGCATCGCCTCGCGGGTGACGCGCCTGGCCGCGATCCTCATGGCCGGCCTCAAGCAGCTCGGCTTCACCCAGTCCCACCATGGCAGCGCGTTCGACACGCTGAGCCTGAAGACCGGCGAACGCACCGACGCCATCGCGGCGCGCGCGGCGGCCATGGGCGCCAACCTGCGCAAGGCCTGGGGCGAGTACCTGTGCATCTCGCTGGACGAGACCACCACGCGCGAGGACATCGAACTGCTGTGGCGCATCTTCGGCGGCGACGACGCCACGCTGCCGGACATCGACGCGCTGGATGCCGAAGCGCCGTCGCTGATTCCGCAGGAACTGCGGCGCACGTCGGAGTTCCTGACCCACCCGGTGTTCAACACCCACCACAGCGAGCACGAAATGCTGCGCTACCTGCGCTCGCTGTCGGACAAGGACCTGGCGCTGGACCGCAGCATGATCCCGCTGGGCTCGTGCACCATGAAGCTCAACGCCACGGCCGAGATGCTGCCCATCACCTGGCCCGAGTTCGCCGACATCCACCCGCTGGCGCCGGCCGACCAGGCCGAAGGCTACAAGGAACTCGTCGAGGGCCTGGAAGCCATGCTCTGCGAGCTGACCGGCTACGACGCCTGCAGCCTGCAGCCCAACGCCGGCGCGCAGGGCGAGCTGGCCGGCCTGCTCGCCATCCGCGCGTACCACGCCGCGCGCGGCGAAGGTCATCGCAATGTCTGCCTGATCCCCGAATCGGCGCACGGCACCAACCCCGCCTCGGCGCAGATGGCCAACATGCGCGTGGTCGTCACCAGGTGTGACGCCAACGGCAACGTGGACCTGGACGACATCCGCGACAAGGCCGAGAAATACGCCGACGAGCTGGCCGCCATCATGCTCACCTACCCGTCCACGCACGGCGTGTTCGAGGAAGACGTGGTCGCCATCTGCGACATCGTCCACCAGCACGGCGGGCAGGTGTACACCGACGGCGCCAACATGAACGCCATCGTCGGCCTGGCCAAGCCCGGCAAGTGGGGCTCGGACGTGTCCCACCTCAACCTGCACAAGACCTTCTGCATCCCGCACGGCGGCGGCGGCCCCGGCGTGGGTCCGGTGGCGGTGAAATCGCACCTCGCTCCGTTCCTGCCCGCCACCGCTCCGGACAGCGGCAACGGCGTCGGCATGGTCTCGGCCGCGGCCTTCGGCAGCGCCTCGATCCTGCCCATCAGCTGGATGTACATCACGTTGATGGGCCGCCAGGGCCTGAAGCGCGCCAGCCAGATGGCCTTGCTCAACGCCAACTACATCTCCAGGCGCCTGGCCCCGCACTACAAGACGCTCTACACCGGCCGCAACGGCCTGGTCGCGCACGAGTGCATCCTCGACCTGCGCCCGCTCAAGGACGCCTCCGGCGTCGAGGCCGAAGACGTCGCCAAGCGCCTGGTCGACTTCGGCTTCCACGCCCCGACCCTGAGTTTCCCGGTCGCCGGCACGCTGATGGTCGAACCGACCGAATCCGAATCGAAGGCGGAGTTGGACCGCTTCATCGACGCCATGGTCCAGATCCGCGAGGAAATCCAGGCCATCGCCGACGGCAAGCTCGACCGCGCGGACAATCCGCTGAAAAACGCCCCGCACACCGCCACCCAGGTCGGCGCCAGCGAGTGGACCCACGCCTACCCGCGCGAACTGGCCGCCTTCCCGCTGGCCAGCCTCAAGCAGCAGAAATACTGGCCCCCCGTGGCCCGCGTGGACAACGTCTACGGCGACAAGAACGTGTTCTGCAGCTGCGTGCCCACCAGCGACTTCAAGGACGAGCCCGAGGCCTTCAGCGAGCCCAACGT
>CAZSOU010000062.1:0-14503 GCA_964608595.1 uncultured Rhodanobacteraceae bacterium | reverse complement strand
ACCAGGTCAAGACCGACAAGGCCTCCGGCATCGTCAACGACCCCAACGACTGGTGCGACGAGCACGACGACCCCCGCTACATCGTCGACCTCATCGCCAAGGTGACGACCGTCGCGGTGGAGACCATGGCGATCGTCGATTCTCTCGCGGGCCCGGACATGACCCCATGACCACCGCACGCCTTCCCACGTACCCGGTGACACCGTCGCGGCCCCGGGTACGTGGCGCATGGGCGACCCCGCCGAGGACGCTGGTCGCGGCCAGTATCCCGCGGGTGATGCGTTAGGCGGCGCGCTCCTTATCCTCTGCTTCTGTCCTCGCTGCGTCGCTGCCGCGGCGCGTTCTGGACCGGGCGCGGCCGGTGGCTCGCTCCGAACGCGCGCGGCTTGCGCGTGTTGTCCTTGATCGGCCGCGTTTCCCAGAACGACGCCTTCGACAGCCCCGCCCGCACGGCGTCGAACCGCTCTTGCAGCTCGGCGGCGTACTCGGGCATCACCGCCTGCGGATGACTTTCGCGCACCCGCGTCATCGTCTGCCGCATCTGGTCGCGCAACCCTTCGGCCTCCCGTGCCCGGCCGGCCGCCGCGTTCGCGGACGCGAACGCCTCGACGGTGCGCGCCAGCTGGTCGAGCAGCACCGCCCACGCCACCGCGGGGCTGATCGCCCGCGAGGACTGCGCGGCGATCACCGCGAATACCGTCAACCGCGGCATCCGCCCGGTCGCGGCCGCGGCGTCTCGCGGCGGCACCGCCGACCGGCCGATCCGCGCCGCCAGCGCACGCATGTCGGCATCGCCCATCCGGTCGGCCAACGCGTGCAACGCGCCCGAAGTGTACGCGGCGGCCCGCGCCCACTCGGCTCGGTTGGCCGGGTCGATCGACTCGAGGTAGTCGGACCACCGCTTCGCGTGCGCCGACAGTTTGGTGATCTGTTCGGATTGCACCGCATACGTCTCGGCCCCCCGGTACGCCACCGGCCTACGGCGTGCGGCCGCACGCCACTCGGCGACCGACTGCTCGTCCGAGTGCGCCCGCAGCAGCCCGCGCACCGCGGGCAACCGCAGATCCGTCGCGAGGTTCCCGCCGCCGAACCACACGGCCTTCATGCCCTTGTTCGGCGGGCGCAGCGCCACCTTGTAGCCGACCACCGTGTCCTCGCCGCCGCGCGCGAACCGCGGCGCGATCAACACGCCTGCCCGCCGCACCCGGCGCACGAACTCGTCCTCGCCACGGCTCGCCACCGCGCACTGGCGCACCACCTGCTCGAGCTCCGTGCGGTCAAGCTCGCGTGCCTCGCGGCGTGCCTTACCCGACTCGGCGCGCGTATAGGACCCGAGCCGCGTCTTATCGTCGCGTCCCGCCACCACTTCCAGCCCGTGCTGGCGTTCCATGCGCGCACAGGCCGCCGAGATCGTCTGGAAGTCCCGGTACAAACCCACCTTCGTGCCGTCCTCGCGCACGAGCGACGCGACGATGTGCACATGGTCCTGACCGGACAGGCCCTGCCCGTGGTTGACCGCCGCCCACGGTGCCGGCGCCTTCCCCGACGCCGCGGTGAACCCGAGGCTGTCCATCACGTCGGTGGCCATCGCCTGCCACTGCCCATCGGTGAGCGTGCCGTCCTCCGGGGCCGCCGACAAGATCAGGTGATACACATGCTGATCCTTGTGCCCGACCGTCACATACTCCTGTACCGACTCGTCGAACTCACGCACCGGCGCCGGCACTCGTGTCCCCGAACGAGCATGCGGGGCGTCGATGATCGCGCCGATGTCGAGCGCATCCTCGCGCCCCAACTCGCGGCCCTCGAAGAACAACATCGTCTCGGAATCCCCGGCCACCACATGCGGATCGGTGTGCTCGTTCGCCCGCCCCTCCGAGACGAGATACGACATCAACCCGCGTGCCCGATCACCCCGCAGCGCCTTGCCGATCACCGCATACCCACCCGGTCGATCGCCACGTTCGCCCGCCGCACCAGATCACGGATCCCTTCGACCGTCGCCGCCATGTTCTCCGGCAACTCGCCCGTCGCATTGGTCGCCTTCGCCATCTGATTGACGTTCACCCCCACCGACGACACTGCCCGCACCAGACCGATCAACTCGCCCGACGCCGCATGCCGACTCGCGATGTCCTCCCCAGACTCTTGCCGCAACACCGACTCCACCAAGAGTCGCTGCACCGTCATGCCCGCCCGCTCGGCCGACTCCCGCAGCACCCTGTCCTCGGCCTCCGACACCCGCACCTGGATCACACGCCCACGCCCGCCGGCATGGTTCGCACGCCGCCGCCTCCCCCGCCGCACCGACGCATCCTCGTCGACCATCGACGACCCCCTTTAGCCCAGCGCAGCGACCAACAACCGTTGGCATCAGTGTGCCCCCGGCACGCACCCGCAGCAACCGCGAAGGTCCGTTTAGTAATGCTAAAACCTATCTTGCTCCGCGTAAGCAGCCACCCCGAACGCCGGCACCACACGCGGGCACCCCACGGATTGCCGTGCCTGAGTTGCGGGAGAAGACCAGCCACATGAGCGGCAAACACATCGAGCTCTTCCTCGTCGACGGCACCCCCGGCGGACTCACCACAGTCGAGATCACCAACTGGACCGGACACATCCTCGTCAGCCGCCGCTCCGACCTCCACGAGCTGATGCACCGCGAAGGAGCCGTCCGCACCGGCGTGTACCTACTACTCGGCGACAACACCCCCACCAGAGCACGCTGCTACATCGGCGACGCCGACGTGATAGCCGAACGCCTGCGCAGCCACAACCAGGAAAGGACTTCTGGGGTCGCGTCGCGGTCATCAGCTCGAAAGACGTCAACTTGACCAAAGCGCACGCGCACTACCTCGAATCCGAGCTGATCCGGCTCGCCAAGAAGGCCGGCCGCGTCACCTTCGAGAACAGCAACGACCCGCAAGAGCGCCGCCTGCCCAAAGCGCACCGGTCCGACATGGACTACTTCATCGGCCAGCTCCCGATCGTGCTGCCCGTCCTCGGCATCAACGCCATCCGCGTACGCGGCGCGACTACACCAGACACCGCGGACATCCTCGCCCAGCTGCACGGGATGCCGGAACTGATCGCCGAGCGCGGACGAGAGGAGGGGCACCTGCTCAGTGCATAGACGCCCATAAAGCGAGAGCCCCGGCCTTGCCGGGCCGGGGCTCTCTAAGAACGAGGACCGGGTGACAGCCCGGCCTCAAGTCCCCCGAAGGGAACCAGTGTGGTTACTGCGTTCCAGGGTAACGCATGCCCTGACCACGCCTGAACTATCGGCGTGGTGGCGCGTCACGCCACCACGCCGTCAAGGCCTAAGCGGCCTACCGGGCACTGCACGAACAACTCGTCGCCGGCGGTTCCATCATCAGCTCACCGTCCACCGCCGGTGCCATCGCCCTCGGCCGCTCCGGAGCCAGGAAGTCCAGCCGCTGGTGTGGGGCTACTCGAAGTAGTCTTCGTCGACCTCGACCGCGCTGAACTTCTGCTTCTCCTGTACGCCAACCCGGTGGGCGATCATCAGATCAACGAGCTTCGCACCGTCGATCAGAACGATCCGCGACGACACCTTCCGCGCGTAGTCGACAGCCCCCGACGTGAACGTGCTCGTAGTCAGGAACACCCCACGAGAGGCGTTGAAGCCGTGCAGGGCGCCGACGAAGGCCTGGATCGGCTCGCGCCCGACATTGTTGCCCTCCTTGTAGCGCTTCGCCTGGATATACACCTGGTCGAGACCGAGCGCGTCCTGGTTGATCAGCCCGTCGACGCCCTCGTCGTTGGAGCCGCCGATGCGTCGCCCTCGCTGGGCCGGGCCGCCGTAGCCCATCTTCAAAAGCAGATCGACGACCGCCTGCTCGAAGAAGTCAGGGTGGCTGTTGCGGAGCCGATCGAGCAGCTCGTCGCCGACACTCGCCTCGATGCGGTCTATCTCGCCCTCGATCACCTCGATCGGGTCAGATATCTCGCTGGGGGCCGGATCGGAGACTACGGTCGACGCGGTGGTCTTGGTCTTCTGCGGCCAGAACGGAGCGAACACCTCGCGTGCGAGCGCGTAGTCGAACCCCTGCGGGTACTTCTCGAGCGCCGCCCGCCCCGCGTCGTTGATGACGTAGTGCCCGCGCTCCGGTCGGTCGACCCACTGCGCCTTGCCCAGATGGCTAAGGACCCAGCCCATGCGCTGCTCGTAGCGGGTGCCGCCGGACTTGAGAGTCTCGGCACGAGCCTCGGCGCCGACGCCTGCGTGCTCAGCGACGGCGTCGAACACCTCCCGACGTTGACGGATCCGGCCGTCGGAGAGCACCTGGAGCGTCGGCACGACGAACACAGGCCAGATCGGGACAAGCGAGGCTTCTTCGGGCATGGGGCCACTATCTCAGCCACTCGAGCTACGACAGAGGCTGCCCGGACAAACGACCATCAGTTGCGGTGCCGATAGAGGGTCTTTACCTGCACATGCGGCACCTTCTAGAGCCGCAGCGTGCTGCTAACCGCCCCCGCTGTACGGTGCGTGCGGACCGGGCGCCGTGCCTACGGAGCAGCGGACACGAACGCCCCAATGGTGACGCTCAACCACCGGGACGGACAGCCGTGCCTCTCGGTTGGCCCTAGAGTCACACCGGTTGCTTAGCAGTCGTCTTGCCGCCATTGCCCATGTTCACGGACCCACGGCTCGGACTCTTGATCCAGATCGGACGTGGCATACGTGTAGGTGACGCGGGCAAGGTCGCCGGAGCGATGGGCGGTATACGAGGTCATGGGTAATGCGGTCCCGCCGTACACATCGGCCGCCATGGCTGTCATCGCGGCGAACTCGGCCTTGCCGATCCGATGTTGACAGCGCTGCGACAACAGCGCATAACCCGCATCAGCGTCCCCCGCCAGGTACGCGTCCGAGTACGCCTCCACTGCCTTCCGTAGTCGCCCATCAACGGCGGCGTCCGCATTCGTGCTTTCCGATACGTCCGCAGCGTCGCTGTCAGTGTCCGCAGTGCTGGCCCCGCTCTCGCATCCAGCCAGAAGGAACAGAACCAGGCACGCGAGAAAGGCAGATCGGGGCACCCACAGAATGTACCCGGCTTGTCGCGGACAGAAGATTCGCAGCAGCCCCGCAGCGGCGCCGGCCACCCCGACCTATATCTCCCCCACACGGGAACCCGCGTACGCTCCCCGCCCGGCAAGTGCGTCGTAGAGCACCCGACGCGAGCACCCCATCTCCCGGGCGATGTGCGCCTTCGGCACCCCGTCCGCGATGCGCCGGCGGGCCTCGGCGATCTGCTCGCCGGTGAGCCGACGTGCCCGCCCCGTGTAGACACCGCGAGCCTTGGCCTGCTCGATGCCCTCGCGTTGCCGCTCGCTGATGAGCGAGCGTTCCAACTCGGCCACTGCACCGAGCAGGTGCAGCTGGAACGTGGCGAAAGGATCGTCTTTACCGGGCGCGAAGGTGAGGTGTTCGGCGACGAACTCGACCCGCACGCCCCGCTCGGTCAGCTCCGCCACGACCTGGGCGAGGTCGACCGCCGAGCGGGCGAGCCGGTCCATCGAGGCGACACGCACCGTGTCCCCGGCGCGCACGTACCGCAGCATCGCCGATAGTTCAGGGCGCTCGCCGCGCGATTTACCGCTCACCTGGTCGGTGAACGTCTGGGCGACGTCCCCGACGGCGGCGTGCTGCCGCGCCGGGTTCTGCTCGATCGTCGAGACCCGCACGTACGCCACAACCTGCCCCGAGTGTTCTGCCATGCCTGGACCCTAGGACGGACCTGTGACAAAACACGGCCACAGGACCCCAACATCACGCCACTCAGCGCCGGCCGGGCTGTGCGTCTGGGGTGTACTTCATCCGCCCGGTTCAACGATCCGGCGCATAGTGCCAGGAATGATCTGTTGGGTTCCACGTAGCACTGGCCTGAGCGCTAGGAAGGGATGCAAGTATCACTCCGTAGCAGCGCTCGGCTTCCTCGAGCGCGTAGTCGAGGTTGTCGTACTCACGTGGGAGGGCTTCTCGGGCGGTTCGCGGCCATTGCCGTGTCCAGGTGGGCCCCGGGCTCTCCAGCTTCGGGGGCAACGTAGCGATGCCGCGGAGCGCTCGTTCACGTTCGAGAGCTTCGCTTGCTTTGCCGAGGTCTATCGGCATAAACCAGGAGATGAGGAGCAGATCCACAAGGTCACGGTATCGGCCCGACACCGTGGAACTCGTGCCAAAATGCTCGTAGAGTGCGCAGATCTTGTCGGCAATCTGGTCTTCAATCGGGTAGAGCAGGATTTCCGCTTCGACCGTGAAGTCATCGGTGTCGATGATGCGGGGGAGTCTGCGTCGTTCGATATTGCCGACGAGGGGACGCTGGGGCGAGACGATGTCGATGGAGAACTTGTCAAAAGTCTTGGCCCCCAGACGAGCCGTCACTGACACTGTAATCCCTTTCCCGTTAGCGAGTCGACGCTGGTTTTCTACGTCAAAGCGAAACTGATCCAGGTGGTTATCGCGCACGATGCGCCGCAGATCCTCGATCGCTCCATCGGTTCCGCGTCGATCGAGTAAGTCGATGTCCTTGCTGTGGCGAGCCTCTGGCAGGCGCACCATCATCGAGATCCCCCCTTTGAGTACCCATCCATCGGGGTCCGCATCGACGACACGGGCAAGGAAGCGGCTGATGACGAACCTGCGTCGAACGGTATTGACCAGCTGACCGTGCTCGTCCGCGTAGGCACCGAGCAGGCGTGTCAGGCTTGCCGAGACTGCACTTGGCGATCGTGAGTTTCGGTTCATTGCTTACCGTCCTCGTCCTCATGGGCCGAGCCGAGTGCATCTACGGCCTGGGCCTGCTGTAGAAGAGAGGAATTTTGGCGGGCATAGATCGATTCCACGGCAGCGCGAAGGCTCTGCGCAGGTATCAGGCTGGCGGTGTCCGGACCAATCGCGGTGCGTGGCAGATCAGCGAGTGCCTTATTGATGCCGGAGAGCGCGCCGGATGCGATCATCTGGTCGATGGCGGGACGTAGCGCCTGTGTGAGCTGCGTTGCCGCTGCGGAAGAAGACATGAGTTGGTTCTCAAGATGACCCCCCAGGTTGAGTGGGGATGAGTGTCGTCGCGCAATATCGGCGAGCGTCAGAGTCGTCTCGGGAACCCCGGCCTGGGCGACGAACTCGTCGACAAGTCCGTCTCCGTCTCGGGCCCGCAGTCCATAGTCGAACGCGTACGGTGCGAGGGCCTGAGCAATCTCCTCGGTCGAGGCGAGGTCGCGGGCAAGTGCATCCCGGACGATCGAGGCAAGGTGGCCGGCATCAATCCCCGCTGCCGCAAGGTCAGTGATCGTCCTCCGCGGGGTAGTCACCGGTAGGCCATCAATTACGTGCCAGTCATCACGAGAAAGACGACTTCGATGGATAGTCACATCGGGGATCGACAGGCGGATTCGGCGCTCGGCGGACAGCTCCACCATGTTGGCCCCCATGTCTCCAAGGGAGAGCATGTCTGCCGCCGAGCTATGCGACACCACACCTGTTGGAACGTCCTCATCGAGGCGCTCCCACGTTGTGCGTGCGGGATCGAGCGCAAACCAAGCAAGGCGAACCTGCAGATGCTTGTCATCAGAAAACCGCGCCAGCCGGTAAATCCCGTGGTGCAGACGCTCCAGGACCCCCCGATCCGCTAGCCGTTTGAGCTGCTGCGGAGTGATGGAATAAGCCAGCCGCGCCTGCCGACTAGACACAAGACCCCACTGCTCAACAGCAAGCTCCACCACATCGTCGGTTGCATGATTACCAGACATGTCACGATAATAACACCCAGATCGGTGCTATTGGGGATGGCCGTGTAACTTTCGTGACACTATAGGTTATTATAACGTCGGCTGGCAGTACGCTTCGGGTCGCCACACTGTCGTTGTAACCCGAAGCCGATGCGTGGCTGCCCGTTGCGTAACGGTTCTGTGTGGCGGGTGCACCCCACAAGACAGGCATCCCGCAGCAGCCTCACCACACCACCACTCACACCAACAACCTACCATCTTGTTTTATTTTAAAGATAATCTTGACGCGATCTTGAATTTTACGTATGATTAGACCATTAGCCCAAGATCTGGGCAGAACCGGAGAAAACCATGGCTACATACGAAGAACTTCGCGAGGAAACCATCGCCGCCGGTGGACTGCTAGCAACTGAGATGATTGAGCTGAAGGAGGCGCAGAACAGCGGACGGCTCGGCATACATGTACGCAACGCCATCAGCGACAAGCTTGAATCGCTTGGGCTCGGTCACCTTCCGGACGACCTCCCCCCGAACCAAGGCGACGAGGTGCGGTTGTACCAGTTGGGAACCCCTCTGGCGAAGGTGATCAAAGCAGTGTCCGACCCCAGCGAAGACGGCGATGACCTGCTGCGGAAAACAGCAAACAGCGACGCGGAGGGGATCCTGTCGCAAATCCGGCAGATCGTCTGCGAGTAGGGCTTCCGCCATCAGCAGCACGCCGCCGGCCTTCCGTCAAAGCGTTATGCGCTCGATCGAGCGCATAACGCTCGCATACGTCGGCCACCCTCCCCTCACCGATCACGACGGAACAACACGGGTGCAGTTGGTGCGCACCTCCCTCGCGCATCAACTGCACCCGCAACTGGATCGGCGCCCACGAGCAGCAACTCGCAGATGCCGGCACCGGCATCACCGCTAGTACCGATAGGGCGGACCCGGACCCAATGCCCAGGCCTGCCCGGCAGCAGTGCCCCTGCTGCCGGGCAGCGACACTTCTAGCCATGTTCTGCCGCGACGGCCAGCGCGACGGCGTCGCGGAGTCGTTCGCCCGCCGCCGCGAGGGCGAGCTGCGCGTACGAGAGGGTGTCGGCGGACTCGCCGTCCATTCCGGCGTAGTCGTCACCCTGAAGCACTCCGAACAGCTCGCGGTGCAACTCCGCCTCGTGAGTGATGAGCCGGTCGATCGCCTTCGCCAATGCCGCCGCCTTGCGGTGCCGGCCCATCAACGCACCCCGCCGTTCTTGCGCGCAGCACGCTCGACGGTGCGGCGCCGCCAGCAGCTCATCCCCGCCCCAGCCGAGGCGACGCCCATGCCCGGCAGGGCCACCAGCGAGGTCGCCATCCAGGCAGACGTGCAGCGGCGTACAGACACCCCCTGGTCGCCGCCCCGCCGGTCAGGCTCCGTCGTGCTCGTCGCGGTCGTCGTGTTCGCCAGCAGTGAGTTGCTGCATGAGCTCGTGGAACTGGCGATCGATCGTCTTGTCTTCGAACTCGGCGGCCACCTGCTCCCAGTGCGCACGCTCCAGGCCCGGCAGTGCCGCGCCGATCGCGAGCTTCAGGTACACCCCGCGTGAACGCCCCGTGCGCGCCGCCAGCGCATCGAGCCGGCCGATCGTCTCCTCATCGAGGCGCACCGACACCACCCGGCCACTGCGATGGGGTTTCTGCCGCTCCGTCGCCACCCTCGACTCCCTTCCCACGCCGGACACCACTGGGTAAACAATGTTTACCACTCGGCGAACCTCTCACACAGCACGCCCGTACCGCTCGGGCCGCCCCGGGAAAGGACCTCGCTGCGCTCGGACAGGAAACCCCGGCGAACCGCGAAACATCTGACTTGGTTCGATGGCAACTTTAAACACGCCGGAGCGGGGTCCCCCACCTTGCGCGTGGGCCGTGGAACGGTCACAGGCGTGCAGGCACCGACGAGCGACCAGTGGGGCCAGTTGTGGCTGCCGTTGTGGCCGTACGCCTCCGACGAGCTCTACCGGGGCATCTACCGGATGGGCCGGGCCGATGCGCTCGAGCGCCGCTATATCGAGGCCAACCCGCAAGCACTGTCGAACCTGCTGGTGGTCGATATCGACCACCCGGATGCGTTCTTGCGGGCCGTGCACGACCGGGGCGGGTGTCTGCCGAACTCGGTGGTCGAGAACCGCCGTAACGGCTATGCGCATGCGGTGTGGGCGATGGCCGAGCCGATCACCCGCACCGAGTACGCCCGCCGCAAGCCGCTGTCCTACGCGGCGGCGATCACCGAGGGGCTGCGCCGGTCGGTCGACGGGGACAAGGGCTACAGCGGGTTGATGACCAAGAATCCGGTGCATACCGATTGGGATGCCGCGTGGCTGACCGACCATCTCTACAGCCTCGACGAGTTGGCCGAGCATCTGCGCGGCACCGGGTACATGCCGCCGGCCTCCTGGCAGCGCACCAAACGGCGGGCCCCGGTCGGACTGGGCCGCAACTGCACCATCTTCGAGACCGCCCGCGTCTGGGCGTATCGGGAGGTGCGCAAGTGCCCCGACCGCACGCCGGCCTCCTCGCGCTGGCTCTACGCAGCGATCGCGGCCGAGGTGCACGGACAGAACGCGGGGTTCTCCGAGCCGCTGCCCGCGGGCGAGGCCGAGGGGATCGCCGCGTCGATCCACCGGTGGATCACCACCAAATCGCGCATGTGGGCCGACGGAGCCGCCGTGTACGAGGCCACGTTCACCGCCATCCAATCCGCACGCGGCCGCAAAAGCGGGCAAGCTAGGAAGGGCCAGCAAGAGCACGCCATAGATCGGGTCAGGATGGCGATCCAGGAGGGTACGGATGGCTACTGAGCGCATGTCCCGGAACGGACTCACCGTCCAAGATCTAGTCGAGCGCACCGGGGTGTCCCGAACAAATATCGTCCAATGGACTGCCGAGCCACGGGAGGAGTACTTGTCACGGGCCCAGCAGCGGCACGAGCAGATCCGCCGACTACGGGCGGAGGGACTGAGCATGCGAGCCATCGCCGCGAGAGTCGGCTGCACGGTCGGCACAGTGCACTACGCCCTGACCCGCGCCGCCACGGCAAGCAAGAAGGACATCGCCTGACATGCACCCCGACCACATACACGGAAACCCCGCCGACGACGTTCCCCAGCCGCTCGGCACGACCATGCCGTGCGGCTGCATCGTGCGGGCCATCTTCGTCAGCTGCGCCCACTGCCACGCCGGCACGTGGGGCGCCACCCCCACCGACGCCGCGATCGGCGGCCAGATCCCCGTGGCCGGAACATGCGCCGCCTGCGGCGCACCGATCGCCCATCTGGCAGTCGTGTGCAAACAACCCGCCCCCGCAGCCCTCGGCGGATAAACCCGACAAGGAGCGGTACATACCGCAAAGGCACAACTCGACGAATGCAACACCACTCTAACTTGTTAACAAGTTAGAATTGATTATTCACTGGTCGTTTAGCCACTGCCACAGTGCCTGGTACACGGCATCCTGCATCCGCAGTCCACGCTCGGCGCAAGCAGTCTTGAGTACCCGCTGCAACTCCGGAGGAAGCCTCGTACCGAATGCCGTGACGTGCGCGTCCTTGGGGATCTCCGGGGGCAGTGCCGCGGCCTGACGCGCGACGCGCGGTGTGAACGGGTGCAGTTTGCCCGACGGGGCATCGGCTGTGTCGCTCTTCGGCGTCGGCGCTGTGAACGCGGACGGCTTCTGCTGCGCTGTGCTCACCGCAGTACCGCCTTGTCCGCCAGCACACGGTCCAGCGCCGCGTCGAAAGCCTCCATCGCTTCCGGCACTGCCGGGCGTACCTGGTGGATCGGATGACGATCGCCTACCGCTTCGGCGACAGCTGCCCGCTGCGGCACCACCAAAGGCAGCACCTGCTCACCGAGGGCTTCGCGGATCTCCGCCGCGCGATGCGCTGCCTCACGCCCTTGGGCCGGCACCCGGCCCAACAGGACTCCAGCCACCTCCAGCCCCGGGTTGTAGTAGCGCCGGATGGTCTCGACGGCCTGGAGAATCTTTGAGACTCCGCGGCTGGCCATGAACGACGGCTCCGTGGCCACCAAGACACGGTCCGCAGCGATCAGGGCGTTGGAGACGAGCTTGCCCAGACTCGGCGGGCAGTCGATCAGAACCAGGGGGAACCGGTCACGCAAGACCTCACTGTCGAGCGACGCCCGCAGCCGCTGCTCGACGCCGAGCCCGGCCACAGCATCTAGATCCGCCAAGTCCAGGTCGGCGGGGATCACGCTGACCTTCTCCCACAGTGACGGATGTACTGCATCGACCGCCCCTCCCGGGAGCTCGTCGGCGAGAAGATCGGCCGCGGTCACCCCGTCCACCGGGTACTCGATGCCGAGCGCCTCTGATGCGTTGCACTGCGGATCCAGGTCGATCACCAAGGTGGCGATCCCCCGAGCACTCGCCGCAGACGCGAGACCTAGGACGGTGGTCGTCTTCCCGGACCCACCCTTCTGGTTCACCACAGAAACGGTAGTCATGAAGCTAAGTTAACATTTTTGATTGTTAACATTGTTTCATCGGGTATCCGCGTGTCACCAATCGTGAGTAACTCTGCACCTGGACACAGCGATCAAACTACGCAGGTGATGTCGCTGTACGGCATACAAGCGACCTACCTCCGAGAGGTGCCGGATTCCGTACACGGGCTCGGGTCATCGCTCCCGGACCGTCCACGCTTGCGCTCGCGCAGTAGCCCGGCATCCGGCTCACCTAGACCGTCCAGAGCCGTCAAGTCGATCGCCTCGACGGCCAGCTGGACGAGGTAATAGAGGGAGAGGATGTTCGCATGCATCGTACGAGCGAGATGTCTGACTATGAGCGTAGCGTGTGGCAGCGCCTCGTTACCGAGACCACCGAGGATCACGACACGCCGCCCGGCCGGCTACGTAGTGGACTGGTGCGGGCGCGAGTGGCGGCCTCCGCACAGATAGGCAAGGCCAAAGACGCCGTGATGTCGTTGCCGAACGCCGAAGCAGTCGGCGACGCAATCAACAGTGCAGTCACCAACGCTTTGGACGGATTGCACTCGATGACCGTGAACTTCGGCCTGCACTCAGTCAGTCATAACACCGTCATCAAGCACTTCGCCGCCAAAGGGCATCCCGTGGAGTCCCTGGATGACATCCGCTCGCTCGACATACGGGCATGTGACAGTGTCTCCGCGTCCGGGAAGCAGAAGTACCTTGTCGCTGGAGCCGGCGAAGGAGCAGCGTCGTCCCTGTTAGTTACCGGTTTGACGGTTTCATCCACCGTCTCCGGTGGCACAACTGCAGCTGCAGCGGCAGCGGCGATCGCAGCTGACTCGGTGACTGTGTTGACCGGGATGGGGCGGATCATCGCCCACGTCGCCGCGCACTACGGCTACGACGTGAATGAGCCAGATGAAGAGGTGTTCGCGGCGGGCGTGCTGTCGTATTCGACTGCGACCGGCGCAAGTCAGAAGGCCACCACCCTCGCGGCGCTGTCACGGCTGACACAGGACATGATGCGCCGCACCACCATGGCGACGTTGTCGCAGAACCAGATCGTGCACGTCATCGAGACAGTGTTCAAGGCCCTGGGAGTGAAGATGACACGCAAGAAGCTCGCCCAGGCCGTACCCGTAGCAGGCGCGCTGATCAACGGGGGAATGAACGCGCAGCTGGCAGCACATACCTACAGTCGCGCGCTGACCGCATACAGGCTGCGCTTCCTCACCGAGAAGTACGGACTCGACCCCGCAGAGTGGCGCCCCAACGTGGACGCTGCCGATGAAGACGCCGGAATGCCCCTGATCGACGAGATCCTCGATGCCGAACTCGCAGACGAGGACCACGCCCGCCGCGAACTGCTCTGACTTCCCCCTCGTCAGTCGGGACTACTGTCCAACGCCAGCCCGCACCACCCCGCTTTCCTTGAACACATAGGTTGGCCCCATGGCAGCGGCGGGAGCACGCCCTGCGTGAAACCGTCAGTGCCCGCCGCGTAGCGGCACCGAGAAGAGACATGGTGGAGGTGGGGCGCGGTGGCGTCGGTACATGAGGTGATCGAGACGCTGCGGCAGGCGCCGTCGAACTCGGAACGCGGCACCCTGTTCGAGCAGTTGATGGTCCGCTACTTCCAGCTCGACCCCACCCTGGCCCAGCAGTACGACCACGTGTGGAGGTGGGCCGACTGGCCCGGCCGCGACGGCAAACCCGACACCGGCATCGACCTCGTGGCCCGCGAACGCGACACCGGCGAATACACCGCCATCCAGTGCAAGTTCTACGAACCCACCCACACCCTCGCCAAGGCCGATATCGACAGCTTCTTCACCGCCTCCGGCAAAAAGCCGTTCACCAACCGGGTCATCATCTCGACCACCGACAAGTGGGGCCCGCACGCCGAGGAAGCCCTCGACGACCAGATGATCCCCGTCCAGCGCATCGGCCTCGCCGAGATCGCCGAGGCCCCCATCGACTGGGACATCGCCTGGCCGGCCGGCAACCTCGAAATCGAGCTCGCACCCGCGGTCAAACACGCACCCCGCAAACACCAGGCCGAGGCGATCGACGCCGTCTTCCGCGGCTTCGCGGCCGGCAACGACCGGGGCAAGCTGATCATGGCCTGCGGCACCGGCAAAACGTTCACGGCCCTGAAGATCGCCGAACGCGCCGCCGCCGAGGCCGGCGGGTCGGCGCGGATCCTGTTCGCCGTCCCCTCGATCTCCCTGCTCTCGCAGACATTGCGCGAGTGGACCGCCCAGACCAC
>CAZSOU010000061.1:0-14823 GCA_964608595.1 uncultured Rhodanobacteraceae bacterium | reverse complement strand
GGCGTGAAGTGGGGTGTGCAGGCATGGCAGACCACCGACAGCGGGCATCGGATCGGGACCGGTGGAGACAGCAGTTCCGCGATCGATGCCACCGGTGGCGCCATTTCCCTGGGCGGTGTCAATGGTTCCGGTTCCGGTGGCAGCAACACGGGTGGCTACAACGTCAACCTGCCGATCACCAGTCCGGCCGGCAGCGCGGCGCTGGCCATTCTCGGCGCCAACTACTTGGTGGATCTGGAACTGCAGGCCGCGCAGACCGAAGGCCGTACCGAAATCATCTCCAGCCCGCGCGTGATTACCGCCAACCAGCAGGAAGCGGACATCCAGCAGGGCCAGCAGATCGGGTACGTGACCGTCCAAAGCGGCACCCAGGGTGGCGCGGCGATTCCCACGGTGCAGTTCAAGAATGCCGTGCTGGAGCTCAAGGTCACGCCGACGATCACGGCCGACAAGCGCGTGTTCCTGAAAATCCAGGTCAACAAGGATGCGCTGGACAAGTTCATCGACAACCCGGGCGGTGGCCAGGTGCCGTTGCTCAACCACCGCGAGATCAACACCTCGGTGCTGGTGGACAATGGTCAAACCGTGGTGCTCGGCGGCATCTACGAGATCAACAAGAGCAACAGCGTCCAGAAAGTGCCGGGTCTGGGAGACATTCCGATCCTCGGCGCACTGTTCCGCAAGACCAACAAGAGCAACACCAAGGCGGAACTGCTGATCTTCGTGACCCCGCGCATTCTTGCCGAAACCGGTACATGATGTGCGATGAAAGGATGAACTCCTGCAAAAAGGCGGCCTCGGTCGCCTTTTTGTTTGCCGGCTGGCACGGCCGACGGGCGACATGATGGTCGCGACCACAAACTTTTCCGCCGTCGCGTGGTCATATGCGGCGACGATGATGAAGTCAGGGTGACATGAACTCGATCGAAAACTCCGCCGATTCCGATTTGTCCGCCGCGTTCGCGCGCCTGCGCGAGGAGCTGCAGACGGCCATCATAGGTCAGCCGCATCTGGTCGATTGTCTGCTGATCGCCTTGCTCGCCGACGGCCACCTGCTGGTTGAAGGTGCGCCCGGGCTGGCCAAGACCACCGCCGTGAAAGCGCTGGCGTCACGCGTGGAGGCGGATTTTCACCGCATCCAGTTCACGCCCGATCTGCTGCCGGCCGACTTGACCGGTACCGACGTGTTCCGTCCCGACAGCGGCAGCTTCCAGTTCGAGCGCGGGCCGCTGTTCCACAACATCGTGCTGGCCGACGAGGTCAACCGCGCACCCGCCAAGGTCCAGTCGGCATTGCTCGAAGCGATGGCCGAGCGTCAAATCACCATCGGTCGGCGCAGTTGGCCGCTGCCGGAACTTTTCATGGTGATGGCCACGCAAAATCCGATCGAGCATGAAGGTACTTTTTCGTTGCCCGAGGCACAGCTGGATCGTTTCCTGATGCACGTCAACGTGGGATACCCGGATGCGGCCGCCGAGCAGTCCATTCTGGAACTGGCGCGACGTCAGGCACGCGAGCGTCTGCACACGCCCGAATCCGTGGCGCACGCGTTGAGCCAGGACGACGTGTTCGCCGCGCGGCGCGAAGTGCTGGACGTGCACATGGCACCGGCGCTGGAGCAATATCTGACGCAATTGGTATTGGCCACCCGCAATGCACGCCGCTACGACGCGGAATTGGCGCGCTGGATTGCCTGGGGCGCGAGTCCGCGCGCCACCATCGCGCTGGATCGATGTGCCCGTGCGCACGCCTGGCTGAGCGGGCGCGATTACACCTTGCCCGACGACGTGCATGCCGTGGTGCATGAAGTTTTGCGCCATCGCGTGCTGCCGAGTTACGAAGCCGAAGCCGACGGCGTGCGCGCCGACCAGATCATCGCGCGCCTGCTGGAACATGTGCCGTTGCCTTGAGGAGCCGGCAAACCATGGCACCGACGGCAACTCGAACGATGACCGAAGAGAGTCGGATACACGTGACCGCGGACGCGTTGATCGCTCTGCGTCAGCGCGTCATGCATGCGCCGTCGCGGCGACCGGTGCGCGCACCGATTCCGGGTGGACCCCATGCCACCGCGCGTCGCGGTCGCGGCATGGACTACCTCGAATCGCGGGCCTATCAACCCGGCGATGATGTTCGTCATCTGGACTGGCGTCTGACCGCGCGCAGCGGCCGCCTGCACACCAAGGTATTTCAGGAAGAAGGCGAGCAGCGCGTCATGTTGCTTCTCGACAGCCGAGCCAGCATGCGTTTCGGTACGCGGGAGCGCTTCAAATCGGTGCAGGCGGCACGTGCGATGGCGCTGGCGGCATGGCACGTGGCCCGGGCCGGGGGGCAGGTTGGCGCCATGGCCTTCGGTGACTGCAGACAGGTGCAACGTGCCGCCCCCTCCCACCGTGGCGCGCTGGGAGTTTGCGGGGCGTTGGCACGTTGGGACGCCGCACCGCACGACGATACCGAGGAGTGCCTGTCATCGGCCCTGCAACGCATGCGTCCGCGGCTTGGTCATGTCAGCCACGCGGTGCTTGTCAGTGACGGCCACGGTTGTGATGAAGCGGCGGCAACGCAGTTGGCCCGCTGGCGTCAGCGCATGCGGATGTCGGTGTTGGTGGTCAGCGATGCTCTGGAGTCGGAGCGTCCGCCACGCGGCCACTACCCGCTGGACTGTTCGGGACGCCGCATCGTGGTGGATCTCGACAGCGCGCGCGCACGCGACGAATTTCGCGCCGCGATGGGTGCGGCGTCCGAACGTTTGCAGCACGCTTGTCGGACGGCGGCCGTTGCTTGCCGGCACATCGACACGCGCGAGGATCCGTTGCCGGCCATCCGCGGACTGCTCGGCCTGGCTCGGCGGAGTACACGGTAATGCCCGCCGGACCGCAATTGCGCGACATTCACATGCCGCCGGCGGCGGGATGGTGGCCGTTGGCGCCCGGTTGGTGGGTGGTGTCGGCCGTGCTGCTGTTGGTACTGGTCTGGCTGGTCTGGCGCGGTTATCGGCGCCGCCTGCCTGCCCGGCGCTGGCAGCAGGCGTGCCGTGAACTGGATGCGCTGCAGGGCGAACATGCCGCGGGTCTGAGCGATGCCGCATTCGCCGCCGGCGTATCGCAGTTGCTGCGGCGCGCGGCACGGACACGCGATGCCAAAGCGGCCAGTGCCCGAGGACAAGCGTGGGCCGATGCCATGCGCGAGCTTGCGGGTGGAAAACCGATCGCGCCGGCGTTGTCGACGCTGGATGACGTCATGTATCGGCCCGCGGCGACGGTGGATGCGAAGGCGGTCGCGGCCGCGGCACGGGATTGGTTGCGTCGCGTGTTGTACCGGAGTGGCAAGCGTGCCTGATTTTGCCTGGCCCTGGATGTTTCTCGCCCTGCCGTTGTCGTGGCTGGCATGGCGCTGGCTGCCGGCGGTGCGCCCGACGCGGGCCTTGCGAATGCCGTTCGATGACGTGTCATTCGACGAAGCCGCCGCGGGCCGGGCATCGCGTGGCCGTGCATGGGTTCTGGCATTGGCATGGCTTCTGCTGGTGACCGCCGCGGCCAGACCGCAATGGCTCGGTCCGCCGCAGCCGATCACGCACAGTGGGCGTTCGATGATGTTGGCCGTGGATATTTCCGGTTCGATGGCGACCCACGACATGCATCTGGGCGGTCGACCGGTCAGCCGGTTTGCCGCCGTGGAGGCCATTGCCGGCCACTTCATTACCGAGCGCAAGGGCGATCGCGTCGGCCTCGTGCTGTTCGGCACCCACGCCTACCTGGTCACGCCCGGCACGTGGGATTTGAATGCGGTACGCGCGCAACTGCGCAGCGCGGCCGTCGGCCTTGCCGGGCGGCAGACGGCGATCGGCGATGCCATTGCCGTGGCGGTCAAGCGTCTGCGCAAGCTGCCTTCCAGGGCGCGTGTGCTGGTACTGCTGACCGACGGGGTCAACAATTCCGGCACGCTGTCGCCACGTCAGGCCGCGCAAATCGCCAAGGCCGCCGGGGTGCGCATCTACACCATCGGCATGGGCGCCGAACACATGCGCGTACCGGGGCTGTTCGGCATGCGCATGGTCAACCCCTCGGCGGGGCTGGATGCGCAAATGCTGACATCCATCGCCAAGGAAACCGGCGGAAAGTTTTTTCGCGCCACCAGCACCGATCAGCTCAAAGCGGCCTATCGAAGCATCGACGCACTGGAACCGGTCCTTGATCACGGACGACCCCTGCGGCCACGGCGCGAACTTTTCATGTGGCCGTTGAGCGCGGCATTGCTTTTGGCACTGTTGGCATCGGCATGGCGTTGGCGCGATCTCTGGCGGCGCGAGGCGACGGCATGAGCGCGATGCTTGAAGCTTTTCATTTTTTGCGCCCCTGGTGGGGGCTGCTGTCGCTGGTCTGGTTGCCGTTGGCGGTGGTGATGTGGCGCGCGGATCGCCATGGCAGCAAATGGCGACGCATGGTGGATGCGACGCTGTTGCCGCATCTGCTGACGGGGTCGGGCAAGTCGCGACATGGTGCGGTATGGCTGTTGACGGCGACGGGTTTGCTGGTGACGTTGGCGCTTGCCGGACCGACGTGGCAACGCCTGCCGCAGCCGCTCTATGGCGGCGGCGCGGCGCAGGTCGTGGTGGTGTCGCTTTCACCGCGCATGTGGGCGCGCGACGTTGCGCCCGATCGCATGGCGCGGGTGCGCTACAAAGTGCGTGATTTGCTGGATGCCAACGCGGCCGGACGCAATGCACTGGTGGCGTATGCGGGCGAGGCGTTCGTGGTGGCACCGCTGACAACCGATGCCCATTCGCTGGATAACCTGCTGGATGCCTTGTCGCCGGACGTGATGCCCGTGTCGGGCGATGCGCCGGCCAAAGGCATTCGTCAGGGCGTGAAGTTGCTCCGGCAGAGCGGGATACAAGGCGGATCATTGGTGGTGGTGACCGATCATGTCGACGAGAAAGCCATCGACGCGGCACGCAAAGCGCGGACAGAGGGCGTTCGCGTGTCGGTGCTGGGTGTCGGCGCCACCAAAGGCGTGCCGGTCACCCTGCCGCAAGGCGGTTTGCTTACGGCGCCCGACGGCCATGTCGTCATGGCAAGGCAGGATGCGAAGAGCCTCGAGGCACTGGCCGAAGCGGGAGGCGGCGTCTATGCCGCCATGCAAACCGATCACACCGACATCAAGGCACTGCAGGCCCAGTTGCGCGCGGCGCACCACCCCGACACCGCAAGTCTGGCGCAGTCCGATCAATGGCGTGACATGGGGCCGTGGCTTTTGTTGCCAGTCGTGCTGCTGGCCGCGCTGGCCTTTCGTCGCGGTTGGTTGCTGATGCTGCCGTTGTTGTTTGTGCCCATGGTGAGCCTGCCGGCCCACGCCGCGGACCGCGGACCGGCGGCCGCCGGCAGCGTGACGCCACCCGACGCGACGACGACAGGCGCGACACGGCCCGACAGCCATGATTGGTGGTCGTCGCTGTGGTTCAATGCCGACCAGCGCGCGGATCGTGCCCTGCAAGCCGGGCACCCCGAAGAGGCGCAACGTTTGGCGCGGAGTCCGGCAAAGCGCGGTGCGGCAGCTTATCGAGCCGGCGATTATGCGGCATCGGCAAAGGCATTCGCCCATGCCGGCAGCGCCGATGCCGCCTACAACCGGGGCAATGCGTTGGCCAGGGAAGGCAAATATCACCAGGCGATCAAGG
This sequence comes from uncultured Rhodanobacteraceae bacterium, assembly GCA_964608595.1. Lineage (GTDB taxonomy): Bacteria > Pseudomonadota > Gammaproteobacteria > Xanthomonadales > Rhodanobacteraceae > Oleiagrimonas. The sequence goes on along the minus strand of CAZSOU010000061.1, from coordinate 9,146 downwards.
CGTATGACAAGGCGTTGGCGTTGAATGACGCATTGGCCGATGCGCGCGCCAATCGCAAAGCCGTCGAGGATTGGTTGCGGCAGCATCAATCGAAACCCCCGCCGCAAAAACAACGCCGGCAGGGTCGGTCGTCCGCGTCCAAAAAGAGCTCCGGACAGGATGGAAAGCAACAGCAGGGCAAAGGTTCGAAATCAGACCGCAGCCACGCGAAGAAGCCGAATCCGGCATCGTCGTCGACCGCGCCGCAACCGGCCCACGCCGGCACGCAGTCCGAACCGGCGAGGTCGTCTTCCGGCGCGCCGGCAGCAGCGACCAGCGTCGGTGCCGGACCGCGTGCCGAGAAGGCTCCGGATGCGAAAACGGCAGCGCAACAACAAGCCGAGGCGCGCAGGGCGCGAAAGGCATTGCGGAAAAAAACGGGAAAGCGGAAAGGGCAGGCGGGCAAACACTCCGACCAGGGTTTCGATCTGGGGCGTTTGCCCGCGCCGTCCACATCGGTAGACCCCCTGCCCAAGCCCATGCAACGCGCCTTGCAGCGGGTGCCGGATGACCCGGGCGGGTTGCTCAAACGCAAGTTCGAACTGGAATACAGACAACGCCGACAGGGCAACGGAGGTGGATCATGAAACGCGTGACAGGCTTGCCGGCGGCGGCGTGGTGGCTGCTGTGCATGGCGTTGCTGGCGACATCGGCCCACGCCGGCACCACGACGGTGCGAGCGTTTCTCGATCGTACCCAGGCGCAGCTCGGCGACACCGTCACGCTCAACGTGGAAGTTGATGGCGCCACGCAAGCCGTCGCACCGGACGCCAGTGGGCTGACCTCGGACTTCGAGATTCTGGGCCGATCGCACAGTACCAGCATCAACATCGTCAACGGCAAGCGTCACGACAAGACGTTGTGGGCGATCCAGTTGCGACCGCGTCATGCCGGCACGATTCGTATTCCGTCATTGGAGGTGGCGGGGAAGCGCACGCAACCGCTGACGCTGCACGTCGGCGCGGCTCCGACCACGACGCGCGGCGGGCCGGGTGATCCCGTATTCATGCAGGTGCGACCCAGCACGCGTACACCGTATGTCGGTCAGCAGGTGGCACTGACGGTGCGCCTTTTTTATGCCGCCGACGTCAACAGCGGGTCGATCGACATGCCGTCGGCCAATGGTGTGGAAATGCGCGCAACCGGCAAGACGTCCCGTTATCAGACGCAGCGCGGCGGGCGCATCTACAACGTGCTGGAAAAGCACTATGCGCTCATTGCTCGACAGGCGGGATCGGTCAATCTGGCACCCGTGGTTTTCAAAGGCAGCACGGCCGAGCCCGGATCGTTGGCCGATTTCATGGGCCGGGGCCGCCCGGTTACGGCACGCTCGCGGCCGATCCGGCTGGAGGTGCGCGCGCGCCCGTCGTCTACCGACAAACAAGCCTGGTTGCCGGCGCGCAAGTTCAGCCTGGCGTTGACCGGGCTGCCCGCCGACGGTCACGTCGAGGCAGGGCAGCCGTTGACTCTTGTTCTGACGGAAAAGGCCGTCGGCCTGCCTTTCGAGTCGTTGCCGAAGCTGGCTCTGCCGAAGATCCGCGGCGTGGATGTCTATCCCGATCAGGCGACCAGGAAAACCGATGACAGTGGTCGCTGGCTCATCGGCAGCCGTACCCGGAAATTCGCGCTGGTGGCACAGCAGCCGGGGCAGGTGAAAATACCGGCGATCACCTTGACCTGGTGGAATGTGACCACCGACAAAGCCGAGGTGGCGACGATCCCGGCACATGTGTTGCAGGTGGCGGCCGGACAGGGTGCCGCGGCCACGGCGCCTCCGACACGCACCAACGGCATGTCCGCGGCGCCGGCGCAAGCGGGCAGTGCCGATCAGCCTGTCGGTGCACCGGTATCGCTGCCGCCAGCGCATGACCGCCATCTCCTGGCGTGGGTGGCATTGGGGTTGTGGGCGGTCACGATGTTGCTGATGGCCGGATTCTGGTGGTATCGGCGCCGGCGATCCGACGCGGCCACGCCGACGACATTGCCCCCCGCACCGGCCGCAAGCGCGGACCCGCGCAAGCAGCGTCAGGCATTCATGCAAGCGGCTCGCGGCGGCGACGTGGGAGCGCAATGCGCGACACTGCTTGCCTGGGCGCGTTGCGAGCGACCCGGTCTGGCCCATCTGGGCGCGCTGGCGGAGGCCCTGCAGGCCGGTATTCAAACCGAATTCATTGCCGAACTGCAGCGTGCACATTACGCCCCGGGCGCGCACGGGCCGGATGCGCAGGCGTTGACGGCTGCCTTCGACAAGGGGTTTGCATGGCGTGATCGAACCGCGCCATCATCCCCCGGTGCCGCCTTGCCGCCGCTGTATCCGCAGTGACGCCGACTCAGTGCCGCGCCGTTTCCAGCGCCGCGAGAAACGTGTCGCGCATGGCGTCGCTGAAGCAACAAAACCCGACCCGTTTCGGGAGCGCGTGCGCACGCAGCGCATCATGCACGCAGACCATGGCGATGCGAGCGGCCTGCTCGGGCGGATAGGCGTAGACGCCGCAACTGATGGCGGGGAAGGCAATGTGTTCGAGCGCGAGTTCCCGCGCCAGTGCCAGCGAGTTGCGGTAACAGGCTTCGAGCTGCGCGGCCTCGCCGTGCGCACCGCCATGCCACACTGGCCCGACAGTATGGATGACGAAACGTGCCGGCAGATCGAATCCCGGTGTCACGCGTGCTTCGCCGGTGGGACAGCGCACACCGGGGCGTACCTGTGGCAGTGCCTTGCACGCGTCCAGAAGTCGGGGCCCCGCACGGCGATGAATGGCGCCGTCGACGCCGCCGCCGCCAAGCAGCGATTCGTTGGCGGCGTTGACGATGGCGTCGGCCGCGAGATGGGTGATGTCGCCCCGGACGACTTCGATCAGTGCTTCCATGGGCAAAGCATACGCCCGGGAACGCGTGCCGGATACGAACGCCATGATTTGCCATACTTGAGCATTGGTGAATCAGGTCAGCACGGAAAATCAGATGGTGGACACACGCGACATGTCATTCGGGTATCTGCTGAACGACGTTACCCTTCTGTTTCGCAAACATTTCGACCGGCGCGCCACGCGCTTCGGGTTGACCCGCGCGCAATGGCGGGCGATCAAATGCCTGCATTACCGTGAAGGCATCCGGCAGAACGCATTGGCCGAATTCCTTGACATGGAACCGATTGCGGTCGGTCGCGTCATCGACCGCTTGCAGGATGCGGGTTTCGTCGAGCGCCGAGCTGATCCGAATGACCGCCGCTGCTGGCGCCTGTTCGCCACGGCGAAGGCGAACGCCGTTTTCGACGACATGGAGGAGATCGCCCGGGGCTTGCGCGGTGACGCGACGCGCGGCATCGGCGTGACGGCGTTGCAGCAGATGATCGACACCCTCGAAGGGATCAAGAACAATCTTGCGGCCCTGGATGAGGATGGTGCCGCGCGCTGAGTCGATGCGCGCCGGAATGCGCCCCGCAAGTCCGTTCGCTCCGGGATATCGAAGCGCAGTCTTCAAGGTTCCCGTGGATGTTTCGGGATTTCTGCTGCAGCGGCGTCTTCACCAGGGCCCCGCGGACGGGCTTTCCACACGGCCCATGATTCATGACCGGGGCGGACAAAGCCCGTTCCGGCCATGAATCACCGAAGCATCAGCTTTCCTGCTTTTTCAGCAGATCACGAATTTCCGTCAGCAAGGCCACGTCGGCGGGCGGTGCGGCCGGTGCCTCTTCCTTCTTCTTGTGCATCCTGTTGATGACCTTGACCATCATGAAGATCACGAACGAAATGATGAGGAACGTGATGACGGTATTGATGAAGGTCCCGTATGTGATCGCCACGCCACCCTTGCCGTCCGCTCCGGCCGCCTTCAGCACCCACTTCAATTTCGTGAAATCGACGCCTCCGATGGCCAGGCCGATCGGCGGCATGATGACGTCATTGACGAACGATGTCACCACGTCCTTGAAGGCTGCGCCGATGACGATGCCCACGGCCATGTCGATGACATTGCCGCGCATGATGAATGCCTTGAACTCACCTGCCATGCTCATTTTCGTACCTCCCGTCCGAACCATCCCCTGCCCGAAATATAGCTTGCAAGCTGCCGCATGGATAGTGCAGCTCAGACGATACGGCCTTCCAGCACGGCCAGATCCGACAGTTGCGCGCAAAATCGATCACCGCGCTCGAGAGCGGCGACACCTGCCGGCGTGCCGGTGAAAATCAGGTCGCCGGGTTTCAACTCGAACAGTTTCGACAGAGCGGCGATGATCTCGGGGACAGGCCAGATCATGGCATCCAGGCGCGATTGCTGACGCATCTGGCCGTTGACGCTGAGTGACACACGCGTGTCGGGCGCCGGCAAGCCGTCGGCCACGCGACGCAGGGCGGACACGGGGGCGCCATGGTCCAGGCCCTTGGCCGTGTCCCAGGGCAAACCGCGTTCCTTGGCCCGGCTCTGCAGGTCGCGGCGCGTCAGATCCAGTCCGACGCCGTAACCGAAAATCCGCGCTTCGGCAGCCGCCGGTTCGATGTCCCGTCCGCCGTCGGCAAGGGCTGCCACCATTTCCACCTCGTGGTGCAGCAGCGACGTGGCTGACGGGTAGGGGACGTCCGCGCCATCGCTGACAATGGCATCCGCCGGCTTGGTGAAGAACGTCGGTTGGCCGCGGTCGATTTGCGCGCCCATCTCGCGCGCATGGTCGGCATAGTTGCGACCGATGCAGAAGATGCGACGCACCGGAAACCGGCGGTCGTCGCCGATGACGGGCAGACTGGGCGTGGGCGAGGGAGAAAAGAAGAATTCCATCGCGCCAGCATGGCGCAATTTCAGGCACAAAAAAAGGCCACCGGTGGGAGATCGGCGGCCGATTTCTGGGGGAGATTCATGTGATGCGGCGGGGTGTGGGGACACCCCGTGGCACGTTTCTTGTTATGTGGTTGGGCGTCCCTGCCCGTGTTTCATCACGATCAGTAGTCGTAGGACACCGACAGACGCACGTAGCGCGGCTGTTCGAAGTACTGACCCATGCCGTAGGTGTTGGAGATCACCTTCTTGCCGGCAACGTAGCCCGGGCTGACCTGGATCGCCTTCTGCTCGTTGAGCACGTTGAACACGCCCAGCTTGAATGCCAACTTGTGATCGGCGAACGCCGGGGTGTAACGCACGCCCAGGTCCAGCTGACGCGTCCACGGCGTGGAGCCACCGCTGCCCGGGGCGTACGCCTGACCGGCACACCAGTGGTAATCCGAACCGTAGCCGGCCGGATCGCCCGTGCCTGTCGGGCCGTAGTAACCCAGGCAGTTGAGCGGGGTGCCCGACTGGATGCGGAACGTACCGGAGACCATCCATTCCGGTGTGATCTGGTACATGCCACGCGCCTTCAACTGATGACGGCGGTGGTTGGCCAGATAACCGTAGGAATGATCCATCAGCGACCACTGATCCCAGTCTTCGGTCTTGGAGATGTCGTCCTGACCGATGTCCGAGCGAACCTGGCCTTCGGTGTTGCCCCAGCTGCGCGAGAACGTGTAGTCGATGCGGCCGGACCACTTGCCGTTGAACGGATGCGACAGATACAGATCCAGCGCGTAGTACTTGCGCTTGGCGCCACGCTCGAAACCGAAGTCGGCGTTGCTCATGGGAACGTTGGCGTAACCGCTGCCGTCCTTGCGCGCCACCATGAAGTTGTTGGTGCGGCCCGGATTGAAAATGCGGCAACCCGGATTGTCGACGGCGTACTCGGACGAATCCAGCCCCATCGATTCCATCTTGGCGGCAATGGAGTCCGCGTCGCAGACATCGTCGATGGCCGTGCGCAGGATGCGGTAGGTCGCCTTGGCGCCATACACCCAGTCGTTGCCCAGCGACTTGTCGAAGCCGACGATGAACTCGTCCTGGTACTGCGCCTTCAGGTTGCTGGCAGTGACCGTATGCGGATCCTTCGGCTTGCCGGTTTCATGATCGGAAGACACGGGGCCCGGAGCCGGAGCGCCGTTGACGCCGCCGACCGGCTTCAGGTTCTGCGGCACGCCATTTTCGTCGATACCGTCGTAGGTGAAGTACTCGTTGGTGAAGATCGAGGGGTTGGCGGCACGCTTGGCCACGCTGTCCGGCAGGGCCAGGTAGTAGCGGCCGGCGTTGCCGTAGATCTTCAGCGAGGAATCGCCGTTGACGTCCCAGCTGAAGCCCAGACGCGGCTCCCACTGGTTCTTCTGGTCGACGAAGGCGATGCCCTGGTTGTTGTAGTTGGTGAAGTGGTCGTTGCGCAGACCCAGGTTCAACTGGAAGTTGTCGGTGATGTTCCAGACGTCCTGAATGTAGTACGCCTTCTGTTCCATCGACATCGAGGAGTAATCCTGCACGATGTACTTGGAGACGTAGTAGCCGTCGCCACCCGGGGCGCCAACGCCCAGCTTCTCGTTGATCGGCTCGTCGGGATCGCCCGGCAGGTACATCCACATGTAGCCCGGACCGGACATTTTCTGGCCCTGGTCGTGTGCCGAGTAGTACATGTTGTCGATGCCGATGCCCAGCTTGTGGTCGCCCAGCTGGTACGTGAAGTCGGCGCGCAGGCCATGCGTGGAGTTGGACGCATCCGGCAGGTGATCATACAGACGCGGCTGCACGTTGGTGAGCTGATCGCCGCCACGCTGGTACTGCGGATAATAGATGTACGGCAGCTTGCTGTTGAGGCCGTATTCGTAGTAGTTCTTGAACTTGCCGCGACCCCAGGTCACGTCCAGCGTGGCGTTGTCGCCGATGTAGCTGGTGTACTTGGCAATCAGGAACTTGGCGTTGGTGACGTAGGCATCATTGGCGTTGCGGAAATCCGTCGCCTGCATGGTGTCATAGTCGTAGTTGTACACCGAGCCCTTGCCGCTGGTGTCGTCGGAGGTCAGCGAGGTCAACTCCAGAATGTTGTTGGCGTCGATGTTCCAGTCCAGCTTGGCATACGTGTGCGTGCTGTGGTCGCTGTAGAACGACTCGGTCGTCGGGGCGACGCTGTTGCTGACGCTCGTGTACTTGTCCTTGGAGGTTTCCACGGAGACGAACGCGTACAGCTTGTCCTTGATCAAGGGGCCGCCGACGTAGGCCGAATAAGTGGTTTCCCAGCTCTTGTTGGCGCCACGATAACGGCGCATCGTGCCCTGCAGTTCCGGGTTGGCCACGGTGTAGCCTTCCGGCGGATTCTGGATCGGGTAATACACACTCTTGCCGCCGGAGCGCAGTGAACGCGGCGCCCAGGTCATCTGACCACCGAAGTGCCATTCATTGGTGCCGCGCTTGCCGACCTGGTTGATCACGCCGCCGTCGGAGCGACCGTATTTGGCGCTGTAGCCGCCGGTGTAGGTCTGCTGCTGGGCGATCGAGCCGTACGGCAGCTGGAAACCACCGATGTTGTTGAACGGCTTGCCGGTGTTGTAACCGTTGACGTAGTAGGCGTTCTCGCTGACGCTGGAACCGCCGAAGGACACGGCATTGCCGAAATAACCGCTGCCGGCCACGGCGCCCGGTGACAGCAGGGCGATGGCTTCGGCGTTACGACCGACCGGCAGTTTTTCCAGCTGCTGCGCGGTGATCACGGTGGAGGAGCTGACGCTGGTCACGTCGATGGCGGGCAGGGCGTTGGCGGTCACCTGCACGGCGTCGAGGTTCTGCGCATTCTGTGCCGAGGCGAAGTTCACCTGGCTGCCGGCGCCGACGTGGATGCTGATGTTGTTGTGCTGGTCGATGACCGCACCGTCTTTCTTCAAGCTGACGGTGTACACGCCCAGCGGCAGGTTGCTGACGGTGTACTGACCGTCGGCATCAACCGAGACCGTACGCACGACGCCGTTGTTGCTCGACACCGTGACAGTTTCACCGGCAGCCGCCGGCGCATTGCCGAAGATGGTGCCGGTGGTGGCCTGCGCGAAGGCAAAGCCGGAAACGCCGAGACCCAGTGCCAGCGCGAGGGCCAGCGTACTGCGGCGCGGCAGAGTGTTGCGGGTGCAGTTTTTCATGAATTATCTCCCCAGTTGCCCGTCTTGGGATGCGAAATCGCAACCGTATCGATGGCAGGCAAAGGTGACAGTGTGTGGAGGTGTTGATGACGCTCATGGCGTCGACACCGCGGTGGAGTGCAATAGGAGGAATCACTCCGCGAAGTAGGGTGCGCCAGGCCGTACGGGCGGTAAATAACCACTTCTTTACATGTGGCATGACACCACTTGCCGGGGACGGGGCGGGCGGCTTTGGCAAACATGTTTAATATCAGTGATTTGCGCGCTCCCCCGGGGGCAAACATACCGGTTTTCGGAAAAATTCCGATACCACTTTTCCCACTGTGTCGCCTTGTCGGGCATATTTACAAAGGCGGATTCTTCGATAGACTGCCCAAGGACGGGAGGGGCAAAGACACGGGCCTGACTGAAATTTCAGGCGGCTTGAAGAAGAGTGCGGTTCGGATTCCCGACATCACGAATACGTACCGGGTAGTGATCGATGCTTCTGAAATTGGAAGGCGAGGGGCCGCTGTACACGCGGGTGTACGCGACGCTTCGTCGAAATATCATTGAAGGGCGCTTTCCGCCGGGAGAGCGGCTGCCCGGCACCCGCTCGGTTGCCGGCGCGCTGGGCGTTTCCCGTACGGTGGTCCTGCTGGCCTATTCGCAACTGGAAAGCGAGGGTTACACCACCACGCGTGTCGGTGCCGGCACATTCGTGGCCGAACATGCCGGTACCGATGGCCATGCGGCCGAGCCGGCCCCTCCACTCGAGAACACACCGGCGCCGCCCGCGGCGGGCGAAGCGCCGCCCCCGGATGTGCCGTTGTCACGCCTGGCGGCGCGCGTACGTCAGGCGCCGGCGTTCGATCAGCCGCTGGACTTGCTGGACGACGACGTCGGCGTGGTCGATCTCACCGACACCGCCGTCAGCTACGACACGCGTGCCCTCAAGGCATGGCGTCGCGCCTTGTCCCAGGCCATGGCCATGTTGCCGACGGAATTGCCCGGTGGCGCGGGGGCGCTGCCGTTGCGTGAAATCATGCTCGATTACCTGCATCGCGAGCGCGGCGTGGTGGCCAATATCGAAGATGTCATTGTCGTCAACAGCGCGCAGCAGGCGCGGGATCTGATTGCGCGGGTATTGGTGGACGA
>CAZSOU010000060.1:0-14876 GCA_964608595.1 uncultured Rhodanobacteraceae bacterium | reverse complement strand
CCGACAGGATGTACCGCAAGATCCGTCGGGGCCACCGGCCCCTCCCACAAAGGTCGCTTCAGGGTGCAACGGTTTTCGAGGCTCCCTGTAATGAAGCCGATGACATCAGCCGATTACCGATCAGAAGACGAATATTGCGGGGCAGAGGCATGCGATCGACGGGCATGTGTTTCATCCGGAAACCGCGGGTCATCGGAGTTTCCTGTGGGAGGGGCCGGGGGCCCCGACAGGATGTACCGCATGATCCGTCGGGGCCACCGGCCCTTCCCACAAAGGCAGCTCCGGGGTGCAGCGGTTTTACGGGGCTTCCTGAAGGAACCGTTCGTGTTGAGCGTGGCGTAGCGAAGTCGAAACACCGCAAAACCGCATCGCATGGCCTTTCGACGTCGTGCCCTCGGCGCTACACCTGCCGAAGGGCTCAGTGCGAACGGGGCATATTCGGCTGGGGTACGGAGCCGATCAGGAAGGGGCGCCGAAGCCCGCGCGGCGACACGTGGATCTGCGCCGCCGCGCGTATGGGTCGGCCGTTGCCGGTTATTTCGCCGAGCTTGCCGACGATGCCGGCGTGGCCATGTGCTTCTTGTGCTCGGCACGCCATTTCTTCATCCGCTCCATGCGACTGGCCTGCATGTCGGCCAGCTTCGTGCGCTGCTCGGTGGTCAGCTCGGCGTGGATCTTGACTTGCAGGTCGGCCCGGCGCATGACGCGTTCTCTGGCGGCCTCGGCGGCCGCATCGGCCAGGGCGCTGGCGGCATTCCGGTAGGCGGACGTGCCCGGGGTGGCGTTGTGCAACGCCATGCGTTTTTGCCACAGCGCCTTGCGACTCGTGCGTGCGGTCTGGTGGCTGTCGCGCATCAACTGGTGAATGTGGGTGCGCTGGGTATCGGTCAAATCCAGTTTGTGGAGTGCCGCCATGCCGTGACCGCGATGATGCATGCGGCGATGGTGCATGCGATGGTGGTGATGATGGCTTCCGTGATGCTTGCTGACGGATGTGGCGGTGGCGGGCGCCGTGCTGGTGCTGGCCGCCGGCGTGGTACCGGCAACAGCGAGTGACGAGCAGGCGAAAACGGTAGCCACGATCGTGGCGGAAAGCAGGGATGTACGCATGAGGGGAACCTCTCGAAAGGCAAGTTCGTGCCGCGGAACCGCATGGGGCGGGCCGCGATACGGCGCACGATCGGCGTTTGCCGAGCGTAACGGTTGCGCACAGGAATAAACGCGCGTCGATCAGACGCGTTGACAGCCGACGTCGGTCGGCCGTGAATGGTTTTCACGATGCCGGGCGTCGCCAGAAACGGTAGATCAGCACGCCGGTCACCAGTGCCAGCGCGCCCGCCAGCAGGTTGTAGACGCCGGCGCTGGCCAGCAACGCAAGCGAAAGCACGGTCGCGGCAATCGGAATCAGCGGGCCGCCGGGCAGGCGTATGGCACCTTCGCGGTTGCCATGGCGCTTGCGCAATACCAGCACCGACAGTGACACGGCCACGTAACCGACCAGACGCGCCACCACCGACAGCAAGGCCAGTTGCACGAACGATCCGGACAAGGCCAGGATCGTCGAAAACACGCCCACCACGACCACGGCGACGGCCGGCGTGCGATAGCGCGGATGGATGCGGGTCAGGACTTTCGGGCCGTAACCGTCCTCGGCAAGCGCATGCAGATAGCGCGGCCCGAACATGATCGTGTTGCTGTTGGTGCCGAGGATCGAGATCGCCGCGCCGACGGTGAGGATCAATGCCAGCCAGGCGCCGCCGAACTGCGCCGAGGCGTCGGCCAGCGGCGTGGACGATTCGCCCAGACCCGGCAGGGTGCCCAGCGCCACCCACTGCACGCCCACGTAGATCAGGGTGACGGTGACGATCATGGTGATCATCGCGAACGGGACGTCGCGGCGCGGATTGCGGTATTCGGCCGCCGCGGTCGGCATGTTCTCGAACCCGGCGAAGGCAAACAACAGCAGCAGCGCGCCCTTGGCCAGATCCTGCACGGGAATCGAGCCGATGGCCAGCGGCGAGGCCCGGCTCATGTCCACGAAAAACGCGCCGATGAGGATGAACATCGCCAGCGGCACCAGTTTGCTGATGGCCAGGAACACGCCGGTACGCGCGGCGGCGCGCACGCCGATCACGTTGATCCAGGTCAGCAGCAGCAGCGAGCCGACGATGATCGCGATCCGCACGCTGCCCGTCGCGGCCATCGGCCAGAAATGCGTGACTGCTTCGGCCAGGCCGTTGCTGAGTGCCGCCGCGGAGGAGATGCGCGTCAGCAACAGCATCCAGCCGACCTCGAAACCGGCCAGCGGGCCGAATGCCTCGCGTGCGTACAGATAGCTGCCGCCGGCTTGATGATCGTAGAAGCTGGCGGCCTGCGCGAAGCACAGCACCAGCAGACTGACGGCGATGCCGGCCAGCAGCACCGCCCACAAACTGGCCGGACCGAGCAGGGCGGCCGCGGCGGCCGGCAGCAGATAGATGCCGCTGCCGATGACGTCGTTGACGGACAGACCGACGAGCTGCCAGCGCCCGACGGCGCGCAGTACCTCCGGATTGTTTCGTGTGGCGGCGAACGATTCGGCCGCGGCGGCGGTCGATGCGGAGGAAGCGGAGGCGGTCTGAGTCAAGATCGTGTCCGTGGTGGTGAATTTCGTGATGGCCGTATGGCCGTCTGTCCGTTCCGTTGGATGTGGATGTTTTCAATGGTTGCGATTGCAAAAACGACACGGCACCCGTACCGGATCATGGACGGCGCGGCGGGTCTGCGCACTGTCGTTCGATACTACCAGCGATATGCCACCTTTCCGTACACGAACGCCCCCTGGGAACCGAATGGCGAGCTGCTGGGGTAGGGGAAGATGCCGTGGAAATTGCTTCCTTCGGGGGCCTTGTCCGGGTAGGTGTCGAAAATGTTGTCCGCGCCCAGCGTGAACGTCCAGCGATCGAGGTAGTAGTCCACGGAGGCGCTGAACAGCCATTTGCCGTGATACACGTCGTCGTTGAGATAGCTGGTGGAGCTGTAGTCGGTGACCCGGCCGTAACGGATCGCGGTACCGACGAAACCCCAGTTGCCGGTCTTGAACGTGTTGGTCCAGATGATCTTGGAGCGCGGCATGCGATCGGCCAGCAGCCCCTTTTTCTGGCTGCGGGTGATGCGGTGGAAGCCGATGTCGCCCAACTGGTTGAGCACTTCGGGGTTGGGTCGGACGGAGGTGACCTCGTTCTTGTGGTACGACCAGTTGAGCGTGCTCTGGAAGGTCGCGCCGTTGTCGAATCGGGTGTGGTAGTTGGACACCACGCCAATGCCGCGGATGCGCATCTTGGCGGCGTTGGTGAAGTAGGCCAGGGCCACGTACGGCGAATTGGGAATGCCGTTGTCGGCCAGATAGTCCTTGACCGAATCGGTGACCAGCGACATGGAGCTCGACATCAGGATGCGGTTTTCAAGCTCGATGTCGTACAGATCCACCGTGGTCGTGAACGACCGGGTCGGATTCCACACGAAGCCGACGGTATAACTGCGCGACGTTTCCGCCTTCAGCGGCTCGCTGCCGAGCAGTCGCGCGATCTTGTTGTCGACCGGCACCAGACCACGCAGGTAGATGCCCTCGGGCAGCCCCAGCGAGTTGCCCTCGGGATAGGACACGGAGGTGGTGACCGAGGCGTGCTGCTGGCCCAGGCCGGGCGCGCGGAAGCCGGTCGAGACCGTACCGCGAACGGCGAACGTGTCGGTGAAGTCGTAGCGTCCGGAAACCGCATAGGACGTATTGGTTCCGAAGTCGGAATAATCCTCGTGGCGCACGGCCAGCGACGTGCTCAACTTGGGCGTGAGGTTGCCTTCCAGCTGCACGTATTCGGACGTGGCGTGACGCGAGCTGTCGCTGGCGTCCTCCGGGCTCCAGCCGGCAAACCCCTGGGCGGCGCCCGTGATGCCGGAGGTGCCGACATACCAGGACGCATAGTCACCCGCCTCGATCTTGTAGCCCTGACGCAGGTATTGCGCGCCGAAGGCCAGGTTCCAGTTGTCGCCGAGGCCTTTGGAGATGTCGACGTTGAACACGCTTTGCGACGAGGTCAGCGTGCCGTCGTGCATGTCGCGCGGGCTGTAGCCGAAATCGTTCCAGAACGCGAAGTTGACGGAGTTGTAGGTACCGTAGGAGACACGGTTGGCGCCCCAGTTGGCGCTGATATCCCACCGCCATCCGCTGTCCGTGTGACCGCGCAGGCCCATGACGAACGCCTTGTCGCGCGACACGCCGTGCTCCTTGGCCTGGAACCCGTTGCCGTCCGGGAAGATGTACTGCATCAGGTCGTTCTTCGGCTCCGGCGCGTTGGCGCCGTAACGATAGAACGCCATGGGGTTGGCGACCAGCGAGCCGTAATGGCCGTAGCCGTACAGGCTGACGTTGGGCGTGAAGTCGTATTGCCAGTCGATGAACGTGTTGTAGTTGTGCCCGGCGGGAATGCCGACGTGGTATTTGCGCCCCAGTTCGGTGAAGCCCGGCCGATTGTCGAGTCCGGCGCGGTTGGTAGCCTGCTGGTTGCCGATCTGTCCGGACACGCGCAGCCATCCGTTGTCGCCCAGCGGCAGGCCGAAGTTGCCCTGGATGCGCGACGTGTCGCCGTCGCCGGCGCTGTACTTGCCGTACTCGCCCTGCACCATGCCGCCGTCGGCGCCCTTCTTGAGGATGATGTTGATGACGCCGGCAAGGGCGTCCGAACCGTACTGTGCCGACGCGCCGTCGCGCAGCACTTCGATATGGTCGATGGCGCCCATTGGGATGGTATTGATGTTGACGCCCTGCGAGCCCTGGCCGACCTGGCCGAGCGTCAGCATCAACGCGCCGACGTGCCAGCGTTTGCCGTCGACCAGCACCAGCACTTCGTCGCTGTTGAGGCCGCGCATCTGGAAGGGGCGGGCGAAGGCGAAGGTGTCCGACATCGATGCCAGCGGGAAGTTGAGCGACGGCACGGTGCGGTCGAGCGCCTTGCCGAGGTCGATGGTGCCGGTCTGGTTCAGCACTTCGGTGGGAATCACGTCGATCGGGGTCAGCGAGCTGCTCTTGGTACGGCCGCCGACGCGCGTGCCGGTGACGATGATCGTGGACATCTCGGTCGGCTGCGATGATTCGGACGTTTGCCGGTCCTGCTGATTCTGCGGACTCTGCTGTTGCGTCTGCGGAGGTGTGGCGTCCCGCGAATTCGTGTTCTGCGCATCCTGGGCGGTCGCGGTCCCTGCCAGCGCCAGTGCAATGGAGGCCGTCAGCAAGGCGACGGTCGTGCGGCGTGGATACTTTTGCATGGTGATTCCCCTCGAGGTGGCGTTGGCAACGGACCCTTGGCCGGTTGATTTCGGACGTCCCCCCCTTGTGGAGCCGAAGCGGTGTGCATCGATGCATGACGCGCCATGGTCTGCTTGTCGCGAAATGGCGCCTGTTTCTTGGTGATACAGCTATGAAGTAAACATGAACGGATGTTTGTTTCCAATGAAAAAACAATGCGGAAACATAACTTTGCGTTATGCGTCCGGATTCCGGGGCAAGTCGGGCAACGCGAATCCGGATGATGTTTCCCGGTCGACCCGAGGAAATTCGTGGTGCCGCAATGCGTGCGTCTACAACCCAAAGTTATGCCTCATGATGATCTTTTCATTGGCGAGCGCCGCAGGCATGTGAAATGCTCGATTTCGCTTTTTTCGAAGCGGCTGCGATGTGTCGGGCGGGATTTTCGCGGACACGTGGTCGGTCAGGGTTCGGTTGAACCCGCTGGTTGACGCATGACCTCACAGGAGTAGCAAATTTCATGTCAAGCCATGGTGAAGCAGCCGTTCGCGGTGCCTGGCGTCCGCCGTATCTTTTGTATCTGGGCAACGCCGTCGACGAGTTGGACATCAAGACGGCACGCGGCGTCGCCATTTGGCGGCCCCAGTGGTGCGTGGGTCAGTACCGTTCGCCCGGTTGCAAGTTGACCTTGAACCTTCCCGACATGGCCATTGCCGACGCGGCGGCGTCCGGCGTCGACACGATGTTGATCGGCACTGCGAACGCCGGCGGGGTGATGAGTGCGGAGCTGGTGACCGACATCGTGGCCGCACTCGACAGCGGTCTCAATGTGGTTTCCGGGCTGCACCAGAAGTTGCGAGCCAACCGCGAGATCGCGGCCGCGGCCGAACGCAACGATCGCGTGTTGTTCGACGCGCGCGATTGCGTGCACGAACTGCGCGTGGGCAATGGCCGGCCGCGAGCAGGTCATCGTTTGTTGACGGTCGGCACCGATTGCTCGGTCGGCAAGATGTACACCACTCTGGCGATCGAACAGGCCATGCGCAAGCGGGGTCTGCTGGCGAATTTCCGTGCGACCGGGCAGACCGGCATTTTCATCGCCGGCGGTGGCATACCCATCGATTCGGTTGTGGCCGATTTCATTTCCGGCGCGGCCGAAGGCATCTCGCCCGCCCGCGCGGACGGCGGCTGGGATCTCGTCGAAGGCCAGGGTTCGCTGTTTCACCCGTCGTTCGCGGGGGTGTCGCTGGGCCTCCTGCATGGCTCGCAACCCGACGCGCTGGTGCTGTGTCACGAGCCGACGCGCCCGCACATGCGCGGTCTGCCGGGGCGCGACCTGCCGGATCTGAAAACCTGTCTGGACGCCAATCTGGCCGCCGCCCGCCTGACCAATCCGGACGTTCGCGCCGTCGGCGTGGCACTCAACACCTCCAACGTGCCGGCGAACGAGGTATCGACGTTATGCGACGAGATCAGCGATCGGCTCGGCCTGCCGTGTCAGGACCCGGTCAGCATGGGCGTCGACGCCATCGTGGATCAACTGGTCGCATGTTGCGCGAGCTGACCGTCCAGCATTGCAGCCTGCCGCTGAATGCGCCGTTTCGCATTTCGCGCGGCAGCAAGGATACGGCCGAGGTGGTGCGCGTGGGGTTGACCCGGGGCGCGCAAACCGGGCGTGGCGAATGCGTGCCCTACGCGCGCTATGGCGAAAGCGTGGCATCGGTCGTCGAGCAGATCGAAAGTCTTCGCGAACCGTTGTGCGCGGGCATGGGCCGCGACGAGTTGCAAGCGCGTCTGGCGCCGGGGGCGGCACGCAATGCGCTGGATGCGGCGCTCTGGGACATCGAATCGCGCCTGGGCGGGGTATCCGTGCACGCGCGTCTGGCGCGGCCGCCGCATGAACCGATGGCGACGGCTTTCACGGTCGGCATCGACACGCCCGAACACATGGCGCAAGCCGCCGCGAAGCTGGCGCACAACGAACTCATCAAGGTCAAGCTTGACGCCGACAGCGTGGCGCAACGCATCGAAGCGGTGCGCGGCGCGGCGCCGGATGCGCGGTTGATCGTCGATGCCAATGAAAGTTGGGACCTCGCACTGTTGCGCGAGATGCAGCCGGTGCTGGAACGCCATCACGTCAGCCTGGTCGAGCAACCGCTCCCGGCCGATGCCGATGACGGGTTGGTCGATTTCATGCCGCGTGTGCCGATTTGCGCCGACGAAGCCTGCCACACCACGCATGATTTGCCGCGTCTGCGCGGGCGTTATCAAGCCGTCAACATCAAGCTGGACAAGACCGGCGGACTGACCGAAGCATGGCGTCTGCTGCATGCCGCGCAGGCCGAGGGCTTCGCGATCATGGTCGGTTGCATGGTGGGTTCGTCGCTGGGCATCGCGCCGGCGCTGGAGATTGCGCGCGAAGCGGCTTTCGTCGATCTGGACGGACCGTTCTGGTTGCGCGAGGATTACCCGGACGGGGCCGCGTTGCGGGATGGCTTGCTGCATCCGCCGCAAGCGGGTTTCTGGGGCGGGGTTTGACTGTCTTCTTCGTTCGACCTGAGCGCTTCGACTCCGCTTGCGGGTGCAAGCTGCGCTCGGGGCGAACGGAACAAATGACGTTCATGACCACAACCTGCAGTTATGCACGGTCCCGGTTTTTTCATTGGCGAGGTTTCATCGCCAGCCACTAAGCTCGAAAAATCTGATTTGGAGGAACACCATGTTCGGGAGCAGCTTGTCACGGCCCGGTCACCATTCGTCACCGTCGACCCCATCACCATGGCGTCATGGTCTTCTTCTGACGCCGGCGCTTCTCGCCCTGGCGCTCGCCGGTTGCGGCGGCAATGCCGATTCCGCCGATGCCGCGAACCCACGCAGTGCTCCGGCCGACAGCGTGGCGGCGGCCAGCAGTACCCGTGCCGCCGGCGACAAGTCGATCTTCGCCCATGCACCGGCTGCCACGCGTGAAGCGCTGGAAAAGGCCAAGCCGGTCACGGCGAAACACGCCATGGTGGTTTCCGATCAGCATTACGCCACCGAAGCCGGCGTCGAGATTCTCAAGGCCGGCGGCAACGCCATTGATGCCGCGGTAGCGGTCGGCTACGCGTTGGCAGTGACGCAGCCCTGTTGCGGCAATATTGGCGGTGGCGGCTTCATGACGATCCATCTGGCCAACGGCAAGAACCTGTTCCTGAACTTCCGCGAGAAGGCGCCGCTCAAGGCCACGACGGACATGTTCCAGGATGCCGACGGCAACGTGGTCAAGTCGCGTACGGAAGACTCCTATCTGGGCGTGGGCATCCCGGGCACGGTGATGGGTCTCAATACCGCGCTGAAGAAGTACGGCACCATGAGCGTCGAGCAGGTGATCGAGCCGGCCATCAAACTGGCGCGGGACGGTTACGTGCTGAAAGAAGGCGACGCCGAGATCATCAACAACCGTCTCGATGCACTCAACAAATATCCCAACTCCGCCGCCGTTTTCGGCCACGACGGCAAACCGTGGAAAGCCGGCGAGCGTCTGGTGCAGACCAATCTGGCTCATTCGCTGGAAAAAATCGCCAAGGGCGGTACCGACGCGTTCTACAAGGGGTCCATCGCCAAGGCGCTGGTCAAGGCCAGTGACGCCAACGGCGGGCTTTTCACCATGAAAGACTTCGCCGGCTACAACGTGGAATGGTTGAAGCCGATCAAGTGCGAATATCACGGCTACACCATCATCTCGGCGCCGCCGCCGAGCTCGGGCGGCACGACCATGTGCCTGGCGCTCAACATCCTCAAGCCTTATCCGATCAGCAAGTGGGGTTATGCCTCGCCCGAGTTCATCCATTATTTTGCCGAGGCCGAACGTCGTGCCTTCGCCACGCGCAACACTTACCTGGGTGATCCGGACTTCGTGCACAATCCGATCGACAAGCTGCTTTCGCCGGAGTACGCGGAAAAACGTCGTGCGACGATCAAGAAGGACAAGGCCACGCCGTCGTCCGAGATCAAGAGCTTCCTGCCGGCCAACGAAGGCAACAACACGACGCATTATTCGGTGATGGACGCCAACGGCAATGCGGTGGCGGTGACGTACACCATCAACTACCTGTTCGGCATCAAGCGCATGGCTGGCGACACCGGTTTCTATCTCAACAACGAGATGGACGACTTTACGGCCAAACCGGGTGTGGCAAACGGTGCCGGCCTGGTACAGGGCAAGGTCAACCGCGTGCAGCCGGGCAAGCGCCCGTTGAGCTCGATGACGCCGACGATCGTGCTCAAGAACGGCAAGCCGTACATCATCAGCGGCAGCCCCGGCAGCGCGACCATCATTTCGACCACGATGCAAAGCATCATCAACGTGATCGACTTCGGCATGAACATGCAGCAGGCCGTCAACGCGCCGCATATTCATCAGCAGTGGTACCCGCAAGTCGTTTACGTGGGGCCGGGCCTGATGACGGCCCAGACGAAGCAGAAGCTGGAGGCGATGGGCTACACGTTCAAGGAGCGTGGTCTGGGCGTGCTCGAATCGATCCTCATCAATCCGAAGACCGGCATGTTGGAGGGCGCCAGCGATCCGCACCGCTCGGCAGGATCGGCTGTCGGTTATTGATCCCCGTGCAGGGCGGGCCCCGGCCCGCCTTGCCGAAGCCATCACGTTTCAATCCGGTGTGCGAGGCATGACCGACACGATTGCCACTGCCAGGCCCGAGAGTATCGACGCCGTCCGTTTCGACGGCGTCGATCTCGAGGCGCTGGCAGGCAAGGTGGGCACGCCGTGTCACGTCTATTCCGCCAGCGCCATCCGCCAGCGTATCGACGTTCTGCAATCGGCGCTCGGTGGCCTGAATGCGCAGATCTGTTATGCGGTGAAAGCCAACACCAACCTGGCCATATTGCAGATGATGGCGGGGCAGGGACTGGGCGC
Source organism: uncultured Rhodanobacteraceae bacterium (assembly GCA_964608595.1). Classification (GTDB taxonomy): domain Bacteria; phylum Pseudomonadota; class Gammaproteobacteria; order Xanthomonadales; family Rhodanobacteraceae; genus Oleiagrimonas. Next base: position 4,680 of record CAZSOU010000060.1, on the reverse strand, counting down.
GGACATCGTTTCCGGCGGCGAATTGCTACGGGCGTTGCGCGCCGGCATTCCCGCGCAGTGCATCGTGTTTTCCGGGGTCGGCAAAAGTGCCGATGAAATCGGTGAGGCGCTGGATGCGGACATTGCACGCTTCAACGTGGAATCGGAGGATGAACTGCAGCTGCTCGAACGATCGGCTACGGCGCGGGGAGTGGTGGCGCACGCGTCCGTGCGCGTCAATCCCGACGTCGACGCCGCCACGCACGCCAAGATTTCCACCGGCAAAGCCGAAAACAAGTTTGGTGTCGACATGGAGGCGGCACGGCGCTGGTTTGCCGACGGCAACGCGTTGACGCACGTGCGTCTGGATGGCCTGCACATGCATATCGGTTCGCAGATGTTGAGTCTTGCGCCGATTCGCGACGCATTGCAGCGACTGGCCGGCCTCTGGCGCGAACTGGCTGCCGCCGGACACGTGATCCGCAGCATCGATGTCGGCGGCGGGCTCGGCGTGTGCTATCGCGACGGGCAGGACCACCCGATCAACGTGAACGATTACGTCGATGCGATTCGCCATGCGCTGGCCGGTTTCGACGGGCGTATCCTTCTGGAGCCCGGGCGCTGGCTGGTGGCCGAAGCGGGGGTTTTGCTGACGCGCGTGATCCGGGTCAAATCCGGTCGGCAGCGGCAGTTTCTGATTCTGGATGCCGCCATGACCGATCTTGCCAGGCCCAGCCTGTACGACGCCTGGCACGACATCGTCCCGCTGCATCGACAGCGTCGCGAAAAGGCGACTTACGACATCGTCGGACCGGTGTGCGAAAGCAGCGACACCTTTGCGCAGGCGCGCGAACTGCCGCGCTGCAAGGTCGGCGACCTGGTGATGGTCAAGGCGACCGGCGCCTATGGCGCGTCCATGGCATCGAACTACAACTCGCGCCCGCTGGCCACCGAGGTCCTGCTCGACCGCGGCCGCTATGCGGTGGTGCGTCGGCGTCAGACTTTCGAGGAAATGCTCGTCGGCGAGCAGTCGGCGCGGCACTGGGAGGAACCATGAGACATCTGGCTGCATCCATTCTTGCCGTCGCGGCATGCTGTCTGTGCACCGCGACTGCGCAGACCGCGCGGAAGACTTCGGCGCGCCCCGACATCGACCAGCTGGTGCATGCCGTTTCGACGCATTATCACCTGCCAGGCCTGGCCGTGGGCGTGATCGAAAACGGCAAGGTGGTCTACCGTCACGTCGAGGGCGACCTGCCGTCGGGGGAGCCGATGAACGCCGATACCCTGTTCAAGATCGGCTCCACCACCAAGGCCATGACCGTGACCGTGCTCGCGCGTCAGGTACAGAAAGGCAAGCTGCGCTGGGATGCGCCGATTCGCGACTACATGCCGTCGTTCCGGATGTACGATCCGTGGGTGACGAAAAACATGCAGGTTGGCGACCTGCTGTCGCATCACAGCGGCTTGCGCGGTTTCGAAGGCGACCTGATGCTGTGGCCGCACCCCAGTCATTTCACGCCCGAAGACGTGGTGAAGGCGTTGCGCTACCTCAAGCCGGCCTACAGCTTCCGTGCCGGGTATGCCTACGACAACGTGCTGTTCGTGACGGCAGGTCAGCTGGCGGCGACTGTAGGCGGTGCATCCTATGCCGATTTGCTGCGCCGCGAAGTGTTCGAGCCGCTGGGCATGAACCGGTGCCAGATCGGTACATGGAATCGCGACAAGGTCGGCAACGTGGCGCGCGCGCATGTGAAGCGTGATGGCCGATACGTGCCGGTACCGGTGAGCGGTTCCGTCGAACACGCCACGACCATGGATGCGGCCGGTGGCGTGAGCTGCAGTCTGGACGACATGCTGACCTGGGCCCGAAACTGGCTGGCACCGACACCGCAACAACTGAAGTGGCTCGCACCGGCCCAGCGCGAGGCCGAGTGGACGCCGCAGACACCGGTACCGATTTCCCGGCGCCGGCGCGACTGGGACGACACGCATTTTTTCACCAATGCCTATGGCTGGCGCGTCTCCGATGCGGATGGAGAAATGACCGTCTGGCACACCGGCGTGCTGCAGGGCATGCGCGCGGCGATCATGTTGTTGCCGTATCGCAAGAGCGGGTTCGTGGTGCTGACCAACAGCAGCGCCGACGATGCCCTGGCAGTGCTCGACGAAGTCCTGGTGAAACACTTCACCGCGCCGGACAAGGCCAAATCGGTCGCCGAATATGCCGCCGAACTTGCGCACTACGTCAAACACGACAGTGCCCCGGTGCCCGACACCTCCTCGCGCGAGCCGGCGACGGCGAAAGAACTGGCCGCGCACCTCGGCGTCTGGAAAGATCCGTGGTTCGGGAAAATCCGCCTTTGCATCAGGGATGACGGCGTCTATTTTGCGTCGCGGAAATCGCCGTTGCTGTCAGGTCCGGTGATGCGCGTCGGCAAGCGTTTTCTGGTGCAGTGGAAAAGCGACATGCCGGATGCCTGGCTGGTGCTTCCGGCCCGTGGCGACGGCAAGTTGCGCATGATGCTGGTCAACCCCAATGCCGACGCCAGCTCCGATTTCCAGGATCTGACTTTCACCAGGGAGCATGCCTGTGATTGATCGAAAACCCCTGCAGCGGACGGTCATGTCCGTCGTCGCCATGTTGCTGCTGGCAACCGGATGCGCACGGGCGGACACGCCGCCCGAGGTGTCGCCCGCCAAGACCATGCAGGCCGCCGGCATGGTCGATATCCGCAGCCTCGTGCCGGACATGGCCGAAGACATCAAATACGCCGGCAACGACAATTTCACCGGCGCGCCGGTGCCCGGTTACCGCGCCGCCAAATGTTTTCTGCTGAAGCCGGCTGCCGAGGCGCTGGCACGCGTGGAACATTCGCTGCGCGAGCGCCACATGCGCCTGAAGATCTGGGATTGCTATCGCCCGGCGGGTGCCGTGGCCGCTTTCGTGCGCTGGGCGCACGACCTTTCCGATACGAGCACCAAGGCCGCGCATTATCCGAACATTCCCAAGAGCACGTTGCTGGACGGCTACATCGCACCGGTTTCCAACCATACGCGCGGCGCGACCGTCGACTTGACGCTGATGCGCTGCGATGCCGACGGCAAGCATTGCCGCGAGCTGGACATGGGCACGCATTTCGACATGTTCGATCCACGCGCGCACACCGATTCGAAACAGGTCAGCGCACAGCAGCGTGCCAACCGCCAGATCCTGCTGCGTGCCATGGCCGCGCAGGGTTTCAAGAACTATCCGAACGAATGGTGGCACTACACGTTGGTCATGCATCCGCAGCCGACCACCCTGTATGACGTGCCTGTCCAATGATGCGTGACGCAGGAGGTCGAGTCGCGATGCGCAAGTCCCTCGCCCTGATCGCACTGGTCGGTTTGATGGTGTGTGCCGGTGCTCATGCCCAATTGTCCTCCAAGGCGCGCCGTGGCGAAGTCGATGCTTTGATGCAACGCTACACCGGTGATGTGCCGGGTGCGTCGTTGCTGGTGATCAAGGACGGCAAGGCCCTCATTCGCCGCGGCTTCGGCTACGCCGACCTGGAGAAACGGGTCAAGACGACGCCGACGACCAACTACCGCCTGGCCTCGGTCAGCAAGCAATTCACCGCCGCCTGCATTTTGTTGCTGGCGCAGGACGGCAAGCTCGATCTGACCGATTCGGTGCGCAAATGGTTGCCCGAATTGCCCGAGAGCGACGCCGCGATCACCCTCGAGAATCTGCTCACGCATACCAGCGGGCTCATCGACTACGAAAGCCTGATCCCGGCCGACCGCACCACGCAGTTGAGCGACGCCGACGTGCTGCGCATGATCGCTTCGCAAGACAGACTCTATTTCCCGCCCGGCCACGCGCATCGGTACAGCAACGGCGCCTACGTTCTGCTGGGGCTGATTGTCGAGCGTGTCTCCGGCATGGATCTGGCCGACTTCATGCATCAGCGCATTTTTGCGCCGTTGGGCATGGACCACACGTTGATGTACGAGCACCATCGTGGCCCGAAGCCGGCGCATCGCGCCTACGGCTACAGCCGCGTGGATGGCCGCTGGAAGCGCACCGACCAGAGCCTTACCAGCGCCACGCGCGGCGACGGCGGCATCTATTCGTCCATCGACGACCTGGCCCGGTGGGATGCCTCGCTGTACGGCAACGAACTGTTGAGCGACGCTTCGAAAAAACGGTTCTTCACGGCCAGCGAACCCATCGGCGATCCCGACGTCGGTTACGGATACGGTTGGCGCATCAGCGGCGACACGGTGTGGAAATCCGGTGAAACGATGGGGTTTCGCAACGTCATCATCCGCTGGCCGAAACAGCATCTCACGGTCATCGTGCTCAGCAACCGCAGACATCCCAAACCGTATCCGGTGGCCTTGACCATCGGCGAGTTGTACCTCGACCATTGAACCGTCAGCGCCGGACCCCGCGTGCGTGTGCGCGATGACACGTTGATCGTGCCGTGCGCCACACGGGCGGGCGAACCCGGGCTTTGGAAAAAAAGAGGCGGCCTGTTTGCACGTGTGCAGGCCGCCCAGAGGGGAACCTCGAATAACCGCGGATCATCGGCGTTTCCTGTGGGAGGGGCCGGTGGCCCCGACGGATAATGCGGTACATCCTGTCGGGGCCACCGGCCCCTCCCACAGGTAACTCCGCTGACCCCCGGGTTCCGGATGAAACACATTCCCGTC
>CAZSOU010000059.1:0-15616 GCA_964608595.1 uncultured Rhodanobacteraceae bacterium | reverse complement strand
AATTTGTTCACCTGCGCGCGACAAACCCGCGCAGGGTTCATGCCAGGGCCTCGGCGACGGCATCAAGTGCCGCGAGAATGCGTGCGCGCGGTGCGCCGATATTGAGTCGCATGAAGCCGTCGCCTTCGCTGCCGAAGTCCGTGCCGGGACTGAGACCGAGACCACAGCGTTCAATGAAGAAGCGTGCGAGTTCGGCATCATCCATGCCCATGGCGCGGCAATCGAGCCACATCAGGTAGCCGGCTTGGGGCGGCGTGACGGCGATGGGGGCAAGATGCTCGCGCACGCGCGCGACGACCTGATCGCGCGTGACTTGCAGATAGTCCACCAGGGCCTCGCGCCACGGGCCGCCGTCGCGCCAGGCGGCTTCGGCGGCAGTCAGGCTGAACGGGTTGAAGTTGTCCAGTCGCCGCGCGTCGATTTCGTGTACCAGTGCGTTGCGCAAGTCCGGGTCGGCCACGACCAGCGTGGTCAATGCCAGGCCCTGGATGTTGAAGGTCTTGCATGGCGACACCGCGCTGATGACGCGGTCGCCGGGTTGCGCCAGTCGTGCCAGCGGCACGTAGTCGGCATCGCTGTAGGTGATGTCGGCGTGGATGTCGTCACTGACGACGGTGAAGTCGTAGCGCCGCGTCAATGCCAGCACGGCTTCCAGTTCGTCCCGGCTCCATACCCGGCCGACGGGATTGTGCGGGTTGCACAACAGCAACAGGCGCGCCCCTTCGGCGGCGCAACGCTCCAGATGGTCGATGTCGATACGGTAATGGCCGTCGGCCTCGGTCAGGGGGTTGCTCACCACGCGCCGGCCGCCGGCGTCGATGAGTTCGGCAAACGGCCCGTACACCGGTGGCTGGATGACCACGCCGGCGGCCGGCTCGGTCAGCGCCGCGATGCAGGTGGAAAGCGCAGGCAGGGTGCCGGGGGCGAGCACGATCCAGTCGCGCTCGATGTGCCAGTCATGGCGCCGGGCGTGCCAGTCGATGATGGCTTCGTAGAGGGTGTCGGGAGCCACCGTATAGCCGTAAATCGGATGCCGGGCCCGCTCTGCAAGCGCGTCGTGCACGCATGGTGCCGTGGCAAAGTCCATGTCGGCCACCCACAACGGCATAACATCGCCACGGCCGAACACCGCCGCACGCGCATCGTATTTGACGCTGTGTGTGCCGGTGCGGTCGATGGCGGTGTCGAAATCGTGAGACATGACGGACTCGTGGAATGAATGCGGAAGCGATGCAGGGGCCGGCGACGCCGTTTGCATGCGTCTTGCACGAGGATACCGCAGGGCGCCTCGTGGTGGTCATTATCGATGTTTTGATATAACTTGCGTGTTTCAAAATTGCGGGGGCATGTCGCTTCAGGTCATGGAAAGAATCGCGCTCCACCCGTCACCATTGCGCCCTGTCGAGTTGCGCGACTCGCATTTGAAGTTTGTCGTGGACAACATGCCCGACGCGAAGATAGGGACGAGCCGGATCCATGGCAACGGCTTGCATGCTGCACGCGCACTGCCGGCGGGAAAGATCCTCGGATGGCTGGACGGCCAATTGGTGGATTGGGCAACCTATGAGAAGGTGCGAGTGGCGAGTATGTGTGGCGAGGGTGGCGATGACCTGTTCATGGAATGGAATGCCATCTCGACCGATACCTTGCTGGTGAGGCCGTTCCGGACCAAATACAGTTTCATCAATCACAGTCGCGAGCCGAATCTCGTATTGCGGCACGACCCGCTGCGCGTGGTTGTCGCACACGAACTGGTTGCCGACGAAGAGCTGACGCTGGATTATCGTCGTGAGCCGCTGCGGCCCGATTACTTGCGCAAGGCGACCTATCTGTGAGTGCGTTTTCGCTGACGGTGTTCGGTGTGCAGCCGTTGCGACTCGAACGGTCGGAACATGTGCTGGCTTACGCCGATGCCATGCTGGCCGATCGCAATGGCATCGAAGACGTCGAGACCGGCGAGGTGCCGCCTTGGGTCGAGGCCCTGGAAAAACTGTATCCGAACCGGCACTTCTGCTACCGGCGTCTGGACCGGACGGCGGTCGACCTCGATGGTTTGACGTTTCGGCTTGACGCCTGGCTGTGCTCCAACACGGTATTGAATCAGCATCTGGTGTTGTTCGAATTGCAGACCGAATCGGTGGATCCTGCCGCCGTCGATCCGCAGCGCCTGCGTGCCGCGCTCGTGCGCCCGGACGACGGGGGTGCCGACGACCGGCGCCCGCCCGCTGTCCGGCGTCAACTGACACGGGCGTGCGAACAGATCGCGCGCAGGCACGCGGAAATCGGACGCTCGGATCCGTACGGGCCGGAAGACATCACGGTGGATCCGAATTCGTGCAATGTCACGCTGTTTCTGCACTCGTGTCAGGTCGGTTGCATAAAGAAAGCCGAAGACGGCACGTTGGCACTGGACCTGAAGGCTTATACCCGGGACAAGGCCGAACGCGTCAGCGCCGATCGCATCGAGCTTTCGGTGTCGGACGACACGCGCGTGTACTTTGGCGGTCGGGTCCATCATGTCGTCAGCTCGTCGGCCGACGACGTACACGTGATCAAACACATGATGCTGATGCTGCAGGTCGTGTGGTATTTCGTTCCGCGTTACCTGCGTGAGGCGGCATGGTGCCATCGGCAGATTCTGGGTCGTGATGCCGGATATGACCTGGACAAGCTGGAGTGGGCGGCCAAACGCCTGATCCACGTTTACCAGACCATCCATTTGCAGAACGAATTTGCCAAATATGCCTACGGGGCGTTGTGCGGCGTGGTGTACGACCCGTGCGAACGACGGTGGAACGTGGAGCGTTCGGTCGGCCAGTTCGAAAGTTACGCCGAGTTTTTCCGTGCATTCATCAAGGACGCACGCGAGATCCAGTCGCGCAAGTCGGATCGCATGCTCAACTACGTGCTCGCCGGCCTCGGATTGTTCGGCATCGTCGGTTTGTGGGCGGACATCCTCGACTCCCAGGTATCGGCGCACGACATCAAGTCATATCACCATTTGTGGTCCATGGTGACCGGTTCCGCCCTGGGTTTCACGACGGTGGTTTTCATTGTCGCCGCTGCGCTCGTCGCGACAGCTCTGGCGATCGGCAACGTGCGCATTCGTCGCGGTCGGAGCGCCGGGGCAAGGCGCCTGCCTCTGCGGCGCAAGCCGCGACGATGAACCTTGATGTCAGGACGTTTCGATCTCGCGCCGGAACGGTGGCAGGGCGCGCAGCATGTGGGTGCCGTAGCGACGTGAAACGATGCGCCGATCCAGCAGCACCACGCGGCCGGTGTCGGTTTCCGAGCGGATCAGGCGGCCGCAGTACTGAATCAGCAAGCGTGTGGCCTGCGGCACGCTGACTTCGAAAAACGGGTTGCGGCCGCGCGACTCCAGCCACTCGGCCCAGGTCGCGCCGACCGGGTCGGTCGGCACGGCGAAGGGGAGTTGCGTGACCACCACGGTTTCGCACAATTTGCCGGGCAAATCCAGCCCCTCGCCGAAACTTGCCAGGCCGAACAGGGTGCTGCCCTTGCCGGCCTCGATGTCGGCGCTGTGCTCGGCCACCAGTTGCGCCTTGGCGCGCGTGCCCTGGGCGCGGATTTTGCGCACCCGGCCGATGGGCAGCAGTTGCAGCACGCGTTCAAGTTTGGCGCGCGAGGTGAACAGCACCAGGTTGCCGGCGTCCCAGTCGAGGTTTGCGTCCAGCCAGTCGCTGACCGCCTGGGCGTGAGCTTCGCGGTCGCCCGGCAGTGCGGCAAGGTGCGGAATCTCCAGATGTGCTTGTTGTGCCAGGTCGAACGGCGAGGGCAGACTTTCCGTGAGCGCGTCATCGGGCAGGCCCACGGCATCGGCGAAGTCGCGGAAATTGCCGCCGATGCTGAGGGTGGCCGAGGTCAGCACGACGCCGGCGGCGTTGTCCCAGAGTGCATCACGCAACCACGCCGCCGCCGACACGTTGGAGGCGTGGCAGATGACCTGGCCTTCGTTGGTGCGCGTGACCCAGCGCGCGGTCGGCGGCACATCGGCGTCATCCTCCCGTGCCCAGGCGATCCACGTGTCGGCCTGATGAGCGATACGTTCCAGCGCGATGCCGAGTTCGCGCGCCAATGCTTCGCGGGTTGGTCCGCCTTCGGTCATTTCCAGGACGGCGCGGCGCACATTGGTGAGCCAGCGCTGGATGTCCACGGTCAACACGCACAGTGCCTGCGCGTGAGCGATCCACGATGCCGGCAGCTGCCCCAGCGAGGCGCGCCAGACCGGCTCACGTTCGGCCGGATTCGGCGTCCATGTGGTGCCGATGTCGCGTTCCAGTTCTTCCAGCGCATCGGCGAGCTGTTGCAGTTTTTCTTCGGCCGCTTGCGCATCGAGTTTGCCCAGGCGCGCCTTGTCGGTGAACGAATAGGCGGCCAAAGCCTGACGCGTCAGACGACCCAACTGGCGACGCGCGGCTTCCAGGTGCACGCGTGACGCACCGCGGTCGACGGCTTTCCCGGGCAGGTGGTGACCTTCGTCGAACACGTACAGCGTGTCGGCCGGTTTCGGCAGAATGACGCCGCCGTAGCCACCGTCTTCGCCCGGCATGATGAGGTCGGCCAGCACCAGATCCTGGTTGGCGACAACCAGGTCGGCATCGTCCACGGCGCGGCGCGCGGCAAAGAACGGACACTGCATGAAAAAGGCGCATTTGCGCCCGGTGCAGCCGCCGGCGCTGGTGGTCAGAAGCGGCCGCAGCGTCGGTGACACCGGTGCCGGGGCATTATCCAGGTCACCGTCCCATTCCTTGTGATCGAATGCTTCATCGAGTTGCTGCAGCACCGCCTTGTCGCGCTCGCCCGGCGCTTTGCTCCACAGGGCCAGATCGGCCTCGAAACCCAGACCCATCTGCGTGTCGTCCAGGCTGGACATGGCGTGAGCGAGATTGCGCGGGCACAGATAGCGGCCTCGGCCTTTGGCCAGCGCCACACGCAAATTCTCGTGCTCGCTCAGTTGCAGGTAAAGCGGGATGTCGTGGCGCATCAACTGCTCCTGCAGTGCCACGGTAGCGGTGGCGACGACAAGCTTGCGGTTCGTGGCGCGCGCCACTTCCACGCCGGCAATCAGGTAGGCCATGGATTTGCCGGTGCCGGTCGGCGCCTCGATTACCGCGCCGCCGTGGTCGGCCATGGTGCGGGCGACCGATGCGATCATGCGATTTTGCGCGCGCCGTGGGCGGTAGCCGGGCAATTGGTCCTTGAGCCGTGCGTGGATGGCGCGAATGGTCTCCTTGATGGCGTCGGTCAGCATGGGAAATCTCTGATTGAATCCGGCGCAGGCATCACAAGCCCGACAGGGTGATTTGAAGCGAAAGGACGGCGCCCGAATGGCCTCTGGGCGGCACCGTGCGACTTGTCCGGGCAGCCAACCTGCACAACGCCACGCAGATCCTGCGGATCATTCGGGCGCCATGACGTTTGTGCCGGATTCAATCGGAGCTCCCTCAGCGTGGGGGCGCCATCAGCTCCTTCAGACGGAGACAGGCGTCGTGGTTGATGTCCTGACGACGGAATTGCCGCGCGACTTCGCGATGGCGTTGCGCCAGCGTCAACGGTGCATGCTGGCGGCTGCCGCGCGGCAGTTCGGCCGCTTCCAGTTTGCCGTCGCCGTTGGCATCCATGCGCCGGAAACCCTTGTCCATGTAGCTTTGATATTCATTCAAGCTCACGCAGCCGTCGTGGTCGGCATCGAACATGGCCATCAGCGGTGACTCGCTCGCACGGGCTTGTGGCGCCGCGGCGGCGAGACCGAGCAGATACGCCATGGCAGCCACGGCCATGCGCATGTCAGCGGTTGCCGCCATGAATGCCGATGTACTGCAGAAATTCCTGACGCGTGCGCGGATCTTCGCGGAACGAACCGGTCATCTGGCTGGTGATCATGGACACGCCGCGCTTGTGGATGCCGCGGGTGGTCATGCATTCGTGGCTGGCGTCGACGACCACGGCCACACCCAGTGGTTCGAGGTTTTCCTGAATGCACTGCGCAATCTGCGCGGTGAGTTTTTCCTGTACCTGGAAGCGTCGCGCGAAACCGTCGACCACGCGTGCCAGTTTGCTGATGCCGACCACCCGCTTGTCGGGCAGGTAGCCGACATGCGCGCGTCCGATGATGGGCGCCATGTGGTGTTCGCAATGGCTCTCGAACTCGATGTCGCGCAGGACCACCATTTCGTCGTAGTCGGCCACTTCCTCGAAAGTGCGGCGCAGGTAGTCGGCCGGATCCTCGGCATAGCCGGAAAACCAGTCCGCGTAGGCTTTGACGACGCGCTTGGGCGTGTCCTGCAGGCCTTCGCGCGAGATGTCCTCACCGGCCCAGCTGAGCAGGGTGCGCACGGCGTTTTCGGCTTCTTCACGGGTCGGCTTGGTGGTGCTCATGAGCGGTTCCTTGATTCAACCCTGCAAGTGTAGCCGGTCGCGGGGTTCGGTTCCTGCGTGGCCGGTGACGCCAGGCAGGTCGGGCACGGCCCGACATGAGGCTTCGCGAACAACGGGTAACCTCTTGTGGATCATCGGGCCGCATATCTGGTGGATCACGCGCCCCGTTGCATCCAGTGGCCATCGGTGTCGTGGCGGCCGTCGACCAGACCGAATTGGCGCGGGCTTCCGATCATGTCGCCGGGCTGCGCGGGTGGTCGAGAGGGCAGGTGTCGACCCGTTCGGCACGCTTGATGCCGGGGATGAAGATGCTTGCCTTTGCATGAAATGCAGGTGTTGCGAACCACGCCGTGCGGTCCAGCGCATGCCAGCGTTGGCATGCGCGAAGATGCCATGTATTTGATAACATGAATAACATGCCTGCGCCGTCCATGCGCGGCATCACTGCCGGTATCCGGCACGATGACGGGGAACAGTGGTTGCCATGGGACCGATGGGTGCCAACATCCTGCTGATCGACGATCAGTTGCAGACACTCGGTTCGCTATTGGTGGCGCTGCGCGAGCAGGGCTGTTCGGTCGCCGTTGCCGACAGCGGGCGCAAAGGGTTGGAACGCGCGCAGACATTGCTGCCGGATTTGATTCTGTTGGATGTGCGCATGCCGGGTATGGACGGCTTTGCCACTTGCCGTTTGCTCAAGGAATCACCGCGGACGCACGACATCCCGGTCATCTTCCTCACCTCTGCCGGCGGCTGCGAAGATCGTCTCGTCGGGCTGTCCGACGGCGGCGTCGATTACGTGACCAAGCCCTTCCAGGCGGCCGAAGTGGTGGCGCGGGTGCGCATTCACCTGCGTCTGTCCGGACGCGGGGGGAAGACGGCTTCGTCGGCGCCGGCGCCGCTGTTGTCGCGCGACGAGATCATCCTGCGCGCGGCCATGCGGCGCATCCATGCCGACCTGGCTGCGTTGCCGTCGCTGGACGAGCTGGCGCGGCAGGTGGGCACGCACGACAAGCGTCTGTCGGTGATCTTTCGCAAGCAGCTGGGCATGACGGTATTTGCCTGGGTGCGCGAGGAGCGCCTGCGCGCGAGCCGCCAGTTGCTGGCCGATCCGGACATGAGCATCCACGACATTGCCGCGCGGATCGGTTTCCGCAGCGCGGCCAATTTCGCCACCGCGTTTCGTCAGCGCATGGGGATGACGCCCAGTCGTTATCGCGACTGTCTCTGTGGCGACACGACGCAAGGTGATGCCCATGTCGGTTGACTGGCGACGCTGGCTGCGCTGGCTGTCGATGCCGTGTCTGCTGTTTTTGTGCTTGTTGCCGACCGGGAACGCGGCCGCGGCGTCGGCATGCCCGAGCACAATGGAGTCGCTGGCGGCATCGACACGCATTTTCGGCGTCCCCCGCGGGAGTTTGTCGGCGGATCAGGTCAGGCAACTGCCCGATTCACGTTTTCGGCCGGTCGAACCAGGCCGGCTGCTTTCGCACGCCATGAAGGATTGGTGGCTGCGTATTTCCCTGCACAACGACACGGCGCATGCCTGCCGGCGCTGGTTGCAAGTGGGACCGGCGCGCTTGCGGGATGTGCGCGTGTACGTGCGTGACGGCAAACGCTGGCGGGTGATGCGTGCCGGAACCCGCTACCCGCTGAAGGAGTGGGCATTGCCGGGGAGACAACCCGTGTTTCCCGTGACTGTGCCGGCGCATGCCACGCTGCCGGTGCTGGCGCGTATCGTGAGTCGTGGCGAGATGGTGTCGGTGCTCCCGCGATTGTGGCGGCCCGGATATTTTCGGGATGCGCAATTCGATCACGGGTTTTCCAGAGGCCTGTTGTATGGCGGCATCTGGTTGCTGGTGCTGACCAGCCTGGGACTCGCCTGGGCGTATCGACGCCTGCCACTGGCCTTGATGGCCGCAAGCGTGGGGTTTTTTACCGCTTACCTTGCCACCCAGGCCAATTACGCCTTCGTGTATCTGTGGCCGGGCCTGCCGGGCTTGAATCTGTGGGCGCGCATCTTTCTTTCCGCGTCGTTCTACGCCGCGTTTTACGGGTACTTGTTCACGATCGGGCGTGTGTGGCGGCTGGGGGCATGGTGGTCGCGTGCCTTTGGCGTCGTGCTGGCGGTGTTCGCGCTGATTGCCGTTTTCGGTGGTCTCCTCGATCGACCTTCACAGGTCATGATTGTCGCGCTGGCCCTGGATCAATTATGTCGATGGGGACTGGCCGTGGCCGTCGTGGCGGGGCTGTGGCGCAAGACGTTGCGTACGTGGTATCCGTTGCTTCTGCTTGGCTTGCTGTGCGCCCAGAGCATTCATGTATACGGCCACCTGCTGGGTTTGCCGATTTCGCCACCGGGCGGGGAAGGCATGTATGCGCCCACGACACTCGTGGCGGGAATGTTCCTGCTCGGCACGCTGGCCAACCAGATGCGCAAGGGGCACCGTAAATACCGACGCACGCAGATCGAGCTGGACCGGCAGCGGACCACCGAAAAGCAGCGTTTGGAGCAAGCCGTGGCACTGCGTACCGATGAGTTGAAGCGCACCCTGAATTCACGCAGCCGGCTGCTGGGCCACATCAGCCATGATCTGCGCTCGCCGCTGGTCGGCATCCTCGACAGTGCGCGCTTGTGGCAGCGCGGCGATACCCGCCGTGACCATGCACGCGTGATCGAACAGCACGCACGATGGCAAATGGATCTGATCGATGAGCTGCTGGATCATTCGCGCAGCGAACTGTTGGACCTGGAGAACAACCCCGTGCCGGGTTATCTGCATGCTTTTCTGCAGGAGGTGATCGATCAGGCCGAGTTGCTGGCAGCGCATCGGCACAACCGATTCGAAGCGAGGCTGGCAGATGACTTGCCGAGCCGGGTGCAGATCGATTTCAACCATTTGCGACGCGCGCTGCTCAACCTGCTTGGCAATGCCGCCAAGTTTACCGAGCACGGCTGCGTCCGCCTGGCCGTGCAGGCGCGGTCGGCAGCGTCGGCGGGCCGTGCGGGCTTGCACTTCGTGGTTGATGACGATGGTCCGGGCATGGCGCCAGCCGATCGCGAGCGCCTGGTGCTGCCGTATGCACGTGGCGAGTCGGCAGCCGGACGCGAGGGTGTCGGCCTTGGTCTGGCCATCGTCAGCCGCCTGCTTGAACGCATGGGCAGCAAGCTGCTCATTGACGAGTCGCCGGAAGGCGGCAGCCGCTTCCACTTCGTGATCGAGCTGGATCTGGCCACGGAATCCGCCATGGAACCGATGATCGATACGGGCGAAAACCTGGACGTCGACGGCCGCGGGAAAGTGGTGCTGGTCGTCGACGACGACCGCCGGTGGTGCGAGCAGGCCGGCGATCTTCTTGACGGTTACGGCTTCGACACGGCGACGGCCGCGAGCGTTGCCGAGGCTCTCGGCATCCTGCGCGCGCGGCATGTGGACATGGTCGTCACGGAGCAGTGCATGGACGGGATGGACGGCTGGGAGCTGTTGCGCCACATCCGCGAAAGTCACCCTGTGTTGCCGGTGTTGCTGTACTCGGCGTTGCCGGCGCAGCGGCCGTCCGGTGTCGCGCCCGCGCTTGATTTCGATGCCGCCGTACTCAAGCCGGCCAGCGGTGCCGAGTTGGTACATCTGGTGGCATCACTTGCCGCGGCGTCCCGGGCGGATATCGCCGAGGCTGATGGCGAGGACCGCTGAGCGAAAGCGGCAGACGAAGCTATTTGCCGAATGGTTTCCCGCATGCCGGCCGCATTGTCGTGTTGTGGGGATTCGCGTGAATCCTCCTGTGCCATCCGCAACGCTTCGTTCCATGAACACGCGTACGTTTTTGTCGCCGATGCGGTGGCATGGCGACTTTTTTCTCGATCAATCTTGTGTCCGCTCCAGCAAAGATTTGTCGACGCATAAGTGTCTGTATTAAGCATGTATTTATGAATGTCAACTTTTGTTGAAACGTACGCTTCAACGGCAAATGTCATGTATCCCATTGATTAAGCGGTTTATTTCGTCATGATTCGCCGATAACATCCGGCCCAGCAAGTGAGCCGTGGAACAACCCGGGCGTTTGGGGCAAGGCTGGTTTTGGGGGCGCAAGGATTCGCAAAACCGGTGGCGAAGGATGAACTTCGCAACTTGTCTGTTCGCACCGATCCGGTGGTCGTGCCGGGTCGTATCGGTGGAGTGAAGACGGCCGTCGGGAGCCATCCGATTTCGATGGTTCTGGTACCGGCAGGCGGGAGGTTCCGTGTGCCGGGCGTATTCACATGTGGTTGCGGCATCAACGGGTTCAACCGGGGACAGACGAATGAACAGGATCTACAGCAAGGTTTGGAGCAGGGCGCGGCAACAACTGGTGGTTGCGTCGGAAACGGCAAAACAAGGAGGTGCAGGCGCAGGTACAACGCATTGCACAACGATACGGTGCGGTTGTCGCAGGAAGTTGTTGGCCGGCGTCGTTTTGATGGCCCTGCTGGCACTGCCGATGGTTTCCATCGCCGCCCAAGACCTGGGTTCCGGTTTTTCGAAGGCTGATGCCTGTCCGCAGCCGTATGACGGCAGCTTTTCATTTGCGGATGATCAGGCTTCTTCATGCAAGAACAACGTTTTGACTGCCTCGGGTGGCATGACACCCATGTTTTCATCTGGTGGTGGAACGGCGGCTCATGGCACCGATACGGCAGTTGGTAGTGGTGCTGTTGCAGGCACTTCGTCGACCAATGGCCAAAGCACTGCCGTGGGCGCGTTGGCGTTCGCCACGGGGGACCAGTCCCTGGCCCTGGGATCCAACTCTTTCGCCATCGGGGCAAGCAGCATTGCCATGGGCTCCGACGATTTGGACAAGGTTTCGGGCAAGACCTACACGGCAACCATCAATGGTGTCGAGGAAACGAAGACGGGTGCGGAGCTTTTTACCGACTTGACCGGCAGTAGCGCCGTTGCAGTTGGGGTTTACCACTCGCCCACGGCCGGTGACGGCTCCATAGCCATTGGCCCACAGGCCACGGCCGGCGCGGAGAATGTGAATCCGAACGGCGTCGATCCCGATCCGGATCTCAGTTCGGCCTTCGATATTGCCATTGGCGCGCAGGCCAAATCGCGCGGGTTCTCGTCCGTCGCCATCGGTACCGGCGCCACGGCCACCGGCGACGCCAGTTTTGCCATTGGTGCCGCGGCAAGTGCGGCACACAATGATGCCCTGGCTTTTGGTTCCGGTGCCACGGCCAATGCCGACTCCAGTTTCGCCATGGGACATTTGTCCAAAGCAAACGCGCTTGGCACCATTGCCTTTGGCGCCAATACCGAAGCCACGCAAAGTGGCACCATCGCCTTCGGTTACAAGGCGAAAGCCGCGGCCGTCGATGCCATGGCCATTGGCGCCAATGCCGTTGCCGATGGTGACAAGGCCATCGCCATCGGCTCCGGGTCGCATGCCACGGAAGCGCACGATGGCACGACCGTGGATTTCAGTACCGTTGGCGGCTATTCCGGCAACATCGCAGGCGCCATCGGCAGTGATGCCGGTGTGGTGTCCTTCGGTCAGGACATTGTGTACGAGAAGGATGGAAATGGCGATATCGTCCGTGATGCCCAAGGCAAACCCGTCGTGACGGATCCGGGCGTGCAACGACAGTTGCAGAACGTGGCGCCAGGACGCATCAGTGACATCAGCACCGATGCCGTCAACGGTTCGCAGCTCAACGTCACCAACCAGCAGGTGGCCAGCAACACGGAAAATGTGAACAACATCCTGGCAGGCACCAGCGGCCCGGTGGTCTACACCAACGCCAGCGGCGATACGGTACGCAAGGCAAACGACGGCAACTGGTACCTGGCGAGCAATGTCGATGCCGATGGCACGCCGGCCCAGAACGCGCCCGTGATATCGGTGGCCGACGTCATCCTCTCGGCCACGGGCGCCAGTGGCGACACGGCGGGTGCACCGATCCTCCTGAGCAACATTGGAGCCGGCGATGTCAGTGCCACCAGCACCGATGCCGTCAACGGCAGCCAGTTGCACCAGACCAACCAGGCCGTGGACGACGTTGCCGGCGACATGGCCACCTATCTGGGCGGTGGCGCCGGTCACGCCCCCGGCGGCAACGTCACCCAGCCGACCTACAACGTGCTGGGGACGGATTACCACAATGTCGGCGACGCCATCGCGGCTGCCACGACGCACTATTACAGCGTCAATTCCACTGAGGCGGGTCCGGGCAGCAACTACAACAACGACGGTGCCACAGGGGCCAATGCGCTGGCGGCCGGTGTCGGGGCCAGCGCCACCGAATCATCCGCCGTGGCCGTGGGTGACAGCAGCCAGGCGCTGGACAAATCATCCATTGCCATCGGTCACACGGCCGTCGCAAACGAGGCGCGGGACATTGCCATTGGCAATTCAGCCGTGACGGGGAGCATCTCCGGTGCCACGCTCAAGCAGTTGGACAACATGGCAATCGGGTCAGGCGCGGATGCCTCCGGGGGCGGCTCCGTCGCCATCGGACAGGGGACGCTCGCGACAGGTACCAACATCAATGGCAACAACAACGCTGTCGCCATTGGCGCACAGGCAAACGTCCACGATTTCAACGGTGTGGCCATCGGACCCAGTGCATCGACGGCAGTCAGTGCCATGTATGCCACAGCTATCGGTTCCGGTGCACAGGTTGGCAAGAACGCCTACAGCTCTGTCGCTGTCGGTAGCAACGCCCAGGTGCTTGCAGGTGCCGTCTCGGGCGTGGCCATCGGTTCTGGAGCCATGGCAACCCACCTCGACGATGTGGCGCTGGGTGCCGGTGCCGTCACCGAAGTACAGCACACGGGCAACTTCACCATTGATGGCAGTACGGCGGCGGGCCTGAACATTGGCGCTGCCGTGGTGTCGGTGGGCTCGGCCGACAATGAGCGCCAGATCCAGAATGTGGCGCCGGGTGTGTTGTCGTCAACCAGCACCGATGCGGTGAACGGCAGCCAGTTGCATGCGACCAATCAAGCGATCGACAACGTCAGCACAGTAGCCAATGCCGGCTGGAACGTGGGCAGCAACGGGGCCACGCCAAGCCAGGTCAAGCCGGGCGACAACGTCGACTTCAGCAATACCGACGGCAACGTGACGATTGCGCAGAGCGACAGCACCGGGCAGCACGACCTGACGGTGGACCTGGCCGACGACCTGAACGTGACCAGCGTGACCACCGGCAACACCGTCATCAACAATGACGGCGTGACGGTGGATGACGGCAGTGGCAACGTGACCACGGTGGGCGCCACCGGCACCACGGTGACCGACGGCACGAACACGTCGACCTACGGTGCCGACGGTTTCACCTCGGGTGGCGTGTCGGTCAGCAGCAGCGGCCTGGACAACGGTGACAACCCGATCACCCACGTGGGCGATGGCGTCAACGACGATGACGCGGCGACCGTGGGCCAGATGAATGACGCGGCAGCCGCGGCAACGACGGAAGTTGCCGCCGGCACCAACGTGACCAGCGTGGCCAAGACCACGGCAGCCGACGGTCACAGTGTGTACACGGTCAACGCCGACGGCGCGACGGCCTCGGCCGGGAGCAGTGCCGTGACGGTGACACCGGGCACGAAGGATGCCGACAACGTCACCGACTACGCGGTGGACCTGAGCCAGACGACCAAGGACAGCCTGGCCAAGGCCGACAACTCGGTGCAGTACGACGATGCAACCCGCACCAGCGTGACGCTGGGCGGTGCGGGTGCGACCTCGCCCGTGAAGCTGAGCAATGTGGCCGACGGTACCGACCCGAACGATGCGGTCAACAAGAGTCAGCTCGATGCAGTGAGCGCGACAGCCAATGCCGGCTGGAACGTGGGCAGCAACGGGGCCACGCCAAGCCAGGTCAAGCCGGGCGACAACGTCGACTTCAGCAATACCGACGGCAACGTGACGATTGCGCAGAGCGACAGCACCGGGCAGCACGACCTGACGGTGGACCTGGCCGACGACCTGAACGTGACCAGCGTGACCACCGGCAACACCGTCATCAACAATGACGGCGTGACGGTGGATGACGGCAGTGGCAACGTGACCACGGTGGGCGCCACCGGCACCACGGTGACCGACGGCACGAACACGTCGACCTACGGTGCCGACGGTTTCACCTCGGGTGGCGTGTCGGTCAGCAGCAACGGCCTGGACAACGGTGGCAACCCGATCACCCACGTGGGCGATGGCGTCAACAACGATGACGCGGCGACCGTCGGGCAGATGAATGCCGCGGCAGCCGCGGCAACGACGGAAGTTGCCGCCGGCACCAACGTGACCAGCGTGGCCAAGACCACGGCAGCCGACGGCCACAGTGTGTACACGGTCAACGCCGACGGCGCGGCTGTGGTGGCCGGTGACGGCGTGGACGTCACGTCCGCGGCCGGCGCCGACAACGTCACCGATTACACGGTGGGCCTGAACCAGACGACCAAGGACAGCCTGGCCAAGGCCGACAACTCGGTGCAGTACGACGATGCAACCCGCACCAGCGTGACGCTGGGCGGTGCGGGTGCGACCTCGCCCGTGAAGCTGAGCAATGTGGCCGACGGTACCGACCCGAACGATGCGGTCAACAAGAGTCAGCTCGATGCAGTGAGCGCGACAGCCAATGCCGGCTGGAACGTGGGCAGCAACGGGGCCACGCCAAGCCAGGTCAAGCCGGGCGACAACGTCGACTTCAGCAATACCGACGGCAACGTGACGATTGCGCAGAGCGACAGCACCGGGCAGCACGACCTGACGGTGGACCTGGCCGACGACCTGAACGTGACCAGCGTGACCACCGGCAACACCGTCATCAACAATGACGGCGTGACGGTGGATGACGGCAGTGGCAACGTGACCACGGTGGGCGCCACCGGCACCACGGTGACCGACGGCACGAACACGTCGACCTACGGTGCCGACGGTTTCACCTCGGGTGGCGTGTCGGTCAGCAGCAGCGGCCTGGACAACGGTGACAACCCGATCACCCACGTGGGCGATGGCGTCAACGACGATGACGCGGCGACCGTGGGCCAGATGAACGACGCGGCCGCGGCCGCTGCCAGCGAAGTCAAGGCCGGCACCAACGTGGCCGGCGTCGACCAGACCACCGCGGCCGACGGTCACAGCGTGTACACGGTCAACGCCGACGGCACGACGGCGTCGGCCGGGAGCAGTGCCGTGACGGTGACACCGGGCACGAAGGATGCCGACAACG
>CAZSOU010000058.1:0-15830 GCA_964608595.1 uncultured Rhodanobacteraceae bacterium | reverse complement strand
GGATGGTCGACAACGGCTTCATCGAGCGCGAGCAGCACGGCGACCTGCGCGACCTGATCATGCGCCCCTACGCGCAGCGCGACACCGTGGTGGTCAAGCCCGACGATTTGCTGGTCACGGCTTACAACCGCATGAAATTGTACGACGTCTCGCAGCTTCCGGTGATGAGCGACGATCGCATCGTCGGCATCATCGACGAGTCCGACCTGCTGCTTCACGTACATGGCGAGGAGGCACGTTTTTCCGAGCCCGTGTCGGCGGCGATGGTCAGCAAGCTCGAAGTGCTGGACGTGCGCGCGCCGATCGATGATCTGCTGCCGGTGTTCGACCGCGGTCATGTCGCCATCGTCATGCAGGGCGACAAATTCCTCGGCCTGATCACGCGTATCGATCTGCTGAACTACCTGCGTCGTCAGGTGGATTAAACTAGTGGTTTGTTCAAATAGCTGCTGAGTGGTTCATTGTGGGGGCGGCCGATGGTCGCTCCCACATGTCTCTTTTGTGGAGGCCTCGGAAAGGTTTTCGTTTTCGAGGTCCCTTACAGCAATTCAAATGGAATCTGCTTCATGTGTGGAATTGTTGCTGCCGTCGCCCAACGTGACGTCGCCCCCATCCTCATCGCCGGCCTGAAGGCGCTGGAATACCGTGGCTACGATTCGGCCGGCATCGCCGTGCTGAACGACAATGGTGTCGAACGCGTGCGTGCCGTGGGCAAGGTGCGCGAAATGGAAAGCCGCTATCTGGCCCGGCCGTTTCCGGGTGGCACCGGCATTGCGCACACGCGCTGGGCCACGCATGGCGTACCCAGCGAAGACAACGCGCATCCGCACGTGGCCGGTCGTGCCACGGTGGTGCACAACGGCATCATCGAAAATCACGAAACCCTGCGCGCGGAACTGAAAGCCGTGGGGCGGGAGTTCACGTCCGATACCGACACCGAAGTCATCGCGCATCTGGTGGATACGCATCTCGAACAGGGACTGGACCTTCACGCCGCCGTGCGGGCCGCACTGGCCCGGCTGGAGGGCGCTTACGCCATCGCGGTGATGGACAGCCAGTCACCTGATCGCGTCGTCGGCGCGCGACGCGGCAGCCCGCTGGTGGTGGGTGTCGGCATCGGCGAGCATTTCCTGGCTTCCGACGTGCAGGCGCTGATTCAGGTCACGCGCAAGGTGGCGTATCTGGACGAAGGCGACGTGGTGGAAATCCGTCGTGACGGCTGGCAGGTACACGATGCCGATGGTCACCCGGTCGCGCGCGAAGTGCGCGAGAGCGATCTGTCTGCCGATGCGGTCGAGCGCGGCGAGTATCGCCACTACATGCAGAAGGAAATTTTCGAGCAGCCGCGCGCGGTGGCCGCGACGCTGGAAGGTCGCATCGGGCCGCACGGCGTGCTGCCCAACATTTTCGGTGTCAGTGGCGAAGACGTGCTGGGCAAGGTGCGTGCGCTGCACATCGTCGCCTGCGGCACCAGCTACCACGCCGGCCTGGTGGCCAAATACTGGATCGAAGCCCTGGCCGGCCTGCCGGTCAGCGTGGAAGTGGCCAGCGAATACCGGTACCGCGACGTGGTGGTGCCGCCCGATACCCTGTTCGTGGCCATTTCACAGTCGGGCGAAACCGCCGATACGCTGGCGGCGCTGCGCGAAACCGGGCGTCGCGGCTACCTGGCCACGCTGGGCATCTGCAATGTGCCCGAGTCGTCGTTGATGCGCGAGGCCGATCTCAACTTGATGACGCGGGCGGGCCCGGAAATCGGGGTCGCCTCGACCAAGGCATTCACGACCCAGCTCACCGCGCTGGCACTGCTGGCGCTGGAGCTGGGGCGGACGCAGGGGCTTGATCCGGAGCGCTCCACGGCGTTGTGCGAGGAGCTGATGCGCCTGCCGCGCGCCATCGAGCAGGCACTGGCGTGCGAGCCGACCATCCTCGCCCTGGCCGAACAATTCGTGCACCGCGATCATGCCTTGTTCCTGGGGCGCGGCGAGCAGTTTCCGGTGGCGCTGGAAGGCGCGCTCAAGCTCAAGGAAATCTCCTACATCCATGCCGAGGCCTACCCGGCCGGCGAGCTCAAGCACGGCCCGCTGGCCCTGGTGGACGAATCCATGCCGGTCATCGCCGTGGCGCCCAACAATGTCCTGTTGGACAAGCTCAAATCCAATCTGCAGGAAGTACATGCGCGCGGTGGCCGCTTGCTGGTGCTGGCCGACACCGATGCCAACATGACACTGGGCGAAGGCGAGGGCGAACTGGTGGAAGTACCGGCTGGCGGCGATTTTCTGGCACCTGCGGTGTTCACCGTACCGCTGCAGCTTCTGGCCTATCACGTCGCCGTGTTGCGCGGCACCGACGTCGATCAGCCGCGCAATCTGGCCAAGTCCGTCACCGTGGAGTAATCGCCCCGCGCGCGCTCCTGCCCCATGAAGATTATTTGATCCGCTGCAATTGCGCGGGCGTCAGCTCACCGCTGATCGCCGTGCGCGTACCGTCAGCGCGGATAACCAGCGTACGTGGTGTCTCGCCGCCCCAGTCGGGGTCGATCAGGTAATCGAGTCGTTGCGGTGTGGCCTCGGCATACAGGCAGGCCGGGTAGGCCGTCATCTGCATTTGCCGCAGGCGAAGGCCGACAGCCGCTTGTCGGCCCGGTCCGTCGGTCGCCACCAGTACCAGCTCGATGTCGTCCGGATGTCGACGTTGCAATTTGGCCAGCGCCTGAAGGTTGGGCTCGCAGTAGGCGCAGTTGAGTGCCCATAGCGCGATGATGCGTTCGCCATGGGCCGGCGGTTTCACCAGCGCGGGAACATCGTCGGCGTGCAGCAGCGTGAGCGATTCGGCGCGGGCGAGGGCCGGCCATGTGCAGCACAACAGCAGTATCAACAAAACGCGTTTGATCATGGCGCCTTCACCGCCACCAGACGAAAGCCGTCGGCTGTGTTCCAGGCGACGTAGGCGTGTCCGTCGTGTACCAGCAGTTGCGGCGAGTACACGCTGACGGCGGAACGGGCGATGGCGCGCGCGGCGTCGAAATGATCGCCGCCGTCGTGCGAGACACGCAGCATCAGTTGGTAGCCCTTGGCGTCGACCTGGTTC
Organism: uncultured Rhodanobacteraceae bacterium; assembly: GCA_964608595.1. Taxonomy (GTDB): domain Bacteria; phylum Pseudomonadota; class Gammaproteobacteria; order Xanthomonadales; family Rhodanobacteraceae; genus Oleiagrimonas. Next base: position 12,740 of record CAZSOU010000058.1, on the reverse strand, counting down.
CAGGTCACCCATACGGTGTGGTCGTGCACTGCCACATCGGCGTGGCTGGCGCCGGGACCGCCGATCTTCAGTTTGTGCCGCGGCGGATGACCGGGATCAAGCTGGCCGTACCAGATGGCTGGACCGTTGCTGGCTTCGTACCACACGCCGTGCCGCGTGCCGTCGGCGCCGATCGCGAGCCCGGGCCCCTGGTGCGGGCAGGCGGCGATTTTCCAGCCGCTGAAGGTGGCGCGGTTGGCATGGCTTGCGGTTCCGTCGGTACGCAACACGGCAAAGGCGTGGTCGCGGATGTTGTCGCCGAACACGCCGCGGAAGAACGTGGCGATCCGGCCGTCGGGCGTCCGCGCCAGGGCGATGCGGCAGCATTCGCAGCTGTGGTCCATCAGCTTGTGATCCGGCGCAAAGGTGGCGCCGCCGTCGCTGGACCAGCTGTAATAGATCGCCGCACCGAGATAAGGCTTGCCGGCGGCTTTGGCCGCTTGCAGATCGCGCTTGTCGATCCATGCCACCACGATGTCGCCGTTGCCGGCCACCGCCAGCGCGTCGAAGCGGTGGGTGATTTTCGCCAGGTCGTGATTGACCGTGACGGGTGTGGAAAAATGCTTGCCGCCGTCCGATGAGCGCGCAAAGCGCACATAGCCCGTCCATGGCTTTTTCAACGGATGCGACCAGGTGACATCGATCTGCCCATCCGCCCCCAACGCGATTTTGGGGTGGTTTTCGCCGCTGTCGTAAATGCTCTCGGCAACCTTGTTGACGGCCACTGGCGCGCTCAGGGTCCGGCCGAAGTCGTCCGAATGGCGCAGCCACACATGGCCGTCGTGCGCCGTGACCACCCACAATCGGCCGTGTGGTCCGAACGTGGCGCCGGCGCCCAGCGCCGATTCGTGAGCCATGCCGGTCATGGGCATGTCATGCGCCGGCGTGCGGATTGGTGCCAGGGCGACCAGAAGCAACAGCAGGATGCGGGTGACGATTTTCATGAGGTGCGGACTCGATCAGGGTTTCCTCAGAGTTCCCAGTTCAACTGGGCGAACCAGGTGCGGCCGGCGTACGGATGGTAGACCCAGTAGCGCTCGTCCGTCAGGTTGTCGACGCCCAGGGAAGCCGTCCAGTGACGCGCGAAACTCCAGCGCAGTTTGGCGTCGGCGACGGTGAACGTGCTGATTGCGCCGAAGGTGTCGACGAAGTCGCTGTTGTCGAGCGTGCCGTATTGTCGCCCCGAGTGGCGCACCCCGAGCGAAGCGTTCCAGGCGGGTGCAAAACGCCAGTTGGCGAACACGCTGGCGCGCCAGCGCGGAATGCGCGGGAAACGCTTGCGGTCGGCCAGTGGATACTGGCGGTCGCGTTGCGTGGTCGCGTCATTCCAGGCCACGCTGGCGGTCAGGTCGACGTCGGGCAACACGTTGCGCAGACTGACGGCGCCCTCGATGCCGCGCATGCGCACGGCATTGATGTTTTGCACGTTCTTGACCGGAACGGGCAGGGTAATGTCGGTCTGGGAGTAAAGCGTGTCGGCGAAACGGTCCTGATAAAGCGTGACGCGCCAATGGCCGTGCGTGACATGGCGGGTCAGACTGAGCTCGGTGGACCAGTCGCGTTCAGGTGTCAGATCCGGATTGTTGTGGACGATGACGTGCCCGGCCAGCGACCCCTGGAACATTTCTTCCACGGTCGGGTAGCGCACCGCCTTGCCCCACGACAGGCGCAGCTGCCACGTCGGCGCGAAACGCCATTCGAGGCTGGCCTTGGGTGACCAGTCGCTGCGGCGGCGGCCCGGGTAGGCGACGCGGGTCGTAGCGTCGCCGAGCAGACCATTGTATGCGCGCCATTGTTCCCAGCGTGCACCGAGGGTCAATGTCCACGCCGGCGCGACGTCCCACACATCCTGCAAATAGGCCGCGCGGGTCCGGGTATCGCCGCCATACGCCTTGAGGCGTGCGCCGTCGCGGTTGCCGTGCCAATTGTCGGTGGCATGGACTCGCGAGTGGAGGCGGTAATGATCCAGGTGCAGGCCGGCGTACAGCCTGTGGTCGTCACCCAGAGGTCCGGACGTGCGCAAGTCGACGGTACTCCAGCCGGACCCGCTCATGTCGGCAAGGGTGCCGGTGTTGCCTTGGAGCGCTGCGGCGTCGTGTTCCATGTCGCGCTGAAAGTCGTAACGACTGGCAATGAACTTCCATTGCCAACCGCCGTGAAGGCGGCCATCCAGTTGCAGTCCGTACAGGACGTGGGTCTGGTCGGATGAACCCGGTGCGAGCCGGCTGGTCGGCAGTGTCCACGGTTGACCGTCGACAAGGATCGCACCGCGGGAAATCATTTGACCGGTCGCATTGCGGAGAAAACTCTGCGTACGCGTCGACGCGCGGTTGTGCCACAGCCCGAGCGTCAAGCGTGCGCGTACATGCTCGCTCAGGTCCACGCCGACCTGCAGCGACGCCTGCGTCTGCCGGGTGTGCGTCATGCCGGCGGCGCCGTAGATCAGACGCGGCTCGCCATCGGGGTTGCGGTCGAGTGTGGTGCCGTGGACGGGAACCGCGTGCGCCGCATCACCGCCGGGCTTGGCAACGGCGTATTGCATGGGTTGCCCCTGGTTGTCGAGCCGGTCGATCGCCAGCAGCCAGCGCCATGACCCGACGCGGTCACCCACGTGTGCGGCCACGCGATGGCCGTCGTAGTGGCCACCGGCGCCGTAGGTGTCGTCGTAATCCTGCGTGAAAAACTGCGTTTCGGCGCCGGCGATGAAATGGTCGGGCAGGCGTGTGTGAATCAATACCGTGTTGCCGATCGAGTTGCCTGGATACAAGGCCGAATACGGCCCGTACAACACGTCGATGGACGCGATCGACTGCGGCGCGACCATGCCCCAGCGCGGGCCGCCATCCCAGCCGTTGGTCATGAAATTGGAAAGCAGCAGACCATCGGCGTAGACGAGACTGCGCGCGCTTTGCAGTGTACCGGCGTTGCGTCCACTGATGATCGCGTTGGTATCGCCGATATATCGCTGACGCACCTGCAGGTTGGGGAAGTAGCGCAAGGCGACGGCGCTGTCGGCAAGGTTCTGCCGGTGCAATTGCCGTCGGGTCCGGGTGGCTTGCGTTCCCGTGGTCGGTGATGCCGTCGCCTCGACACGGACCACCGGCAGTGTCTGTGTCGAGGGGGCCGATTGTGCCGGAGCCGGCATGGCGGCAAGGGCGCAAGCAACGACGACGCTACCCGAAAACACGAGTATTTCTCCAAAGCGGCGAGGGGACGCCGACAGGGTACTTGGTTGCAGTCGTGCAGCCATGCGGCAAATATGCGCGGCGCGGTTTGCGAGGGGCGTTGTCGGAATGCATGACCATCGACGCATGAGGTAATTGGTTGTTATGTTATAACATGTATTTTTCAACCTCTCTCAGCAACGCCTTCCCCATGAAACCCACCCTGATCGCTCTGGCCATCGCCGCAAGCCTGGCCGCTGTGCCTGCTGCCGCAGAAACGGTTCCGACCACTTCCGACGTCGCGACGAACGCGGTGTCGTCACAGACCCGCGGCGATACCAAGCCCGTGACATTGAACACGGTGCAGGTTTCCGCCACGCTTGATGCGGCGCGCAACGCGCTGTCGCCGGACACCGGATCCAGCCAGTACGTGATCGATCAGGAAGCGATCAAGCGGATGCCGCTGGGTGCCTCGACACCGCTGAACCAGGTGATCCTGCAGGCGCCGGGCGTGGTACAGGACTCGCATGGCGGCGTGCATGTGCGCGGCGATCACGCCAACCTGCAATACCGCATCAACGGCGTGATCATTCCCGAGTCGATTTCGGGTTTCGGGCAAATGCTGGATACGCGCACCCTGCGCAGTGTGAAGTTGCTCGATGGCGCGTTGCCTGCACAGTACGGCTTGCGCACGGCGGCCGTTGTCGACATCACCACCAAAAGCGGCCACCGGCTCGGCAATGGCGGCAGCGTCGGCGTCACCGGCGGGTCCTTCGGCACGCTCAACCCGAATGCATCGATCCGGGGCAGCAAGGGTCGCTGGAGCTGGTTTCTCACCGCCGATTATCTCGAAAACGACATCGGCATCGAGAACCCTGCGCCGAGCCGCAAGCCGATCCACGACCACACCCGTCAGCTGAAGGCATTCGGCGACATGAACTGGCTGATCGACAGCAACACCCGCCTGAGTTTCATGTTCGGCGTGGCCAACAGTCATTTCGAGATTCCCAACAACCCGGGCCAGCAGCCTGCCTACGATTATCTCGACCGCACCGATTTCGATTCGGCCGAACTCGATGAACGTCAGCGCGAGCAGACCCGTTTCGGCGTGCTTTCGCTGCAGGGCGCATGGGGTGCGACGCATTACCAGGTGTCGCTCGGCCAGCGTTACTCCAGCCTCGACTTCATGCCGGACAAGGTCGGCGACCTGATGTTCAACGGCGTCGCATCCGCCATCTCGCGAAGCAGCCGCGCCAGCACGCTGCAGGCCGACTTCTCCACGCCGCTGGGCGAAACACACATGCTGCGCTACGGGGTGTACGGCAGCTTCGAGCGTGCGCCGGGCATCAACGACGCGTGGGTGTTTCCGGCGGACGCCGACGGCAATCAGACCGGCACCACGCCGATCCGTATCCGTGACGGCCACCGCTTCACCGCGAAAACCTGGTCGGTCTACGTGCAGGACGAATGGAGCATCGGCGACAAGCTGACGTTGAATTACGGGCTGCGTGGCGACATCTACAAGGCGTTCCGGACCGAAAGCCAGATCAGTCCGCGCTTGGGCCTCGTTTACCAGGCAACCTACAATACGGTGTTGCATGCCGGCTACTCGCGCTATTTCACGCCGCCGGCCACCGAGGCGATCACCGCCGCCGACATCGACAAATTCGACGGCACCACCAATGCCGTGTCCGACCACGGCAACACCATGCCGCTGGCCGAACGCAGCGATTACTTCGATGCCGGTATCCAGCAAAAAATCGGCAACTCGCTGACGCTGGGTCTGGACGCCTATTACCGCAAGGTGCAGCGGCTGCAGGACGAAGGGCAGTTCGGCGCGGCATTGGTGTACTCCACCTTCAATTTCTCCGAGGGCCGCATCAAGGGTGTGGAGTTGAGCGCCAATTACGACAACGGTCCGCTCAGCGTCTATTTCAACCTTGCCGCCAGCCGTGGCATGGGCACGCGCGTGATCACCAGCCAGTACAACTTCGATCCCGACGACCTCGCCTATGTCGCCAGGCACTGGATCTTTCTTGACCACGACCAGGCGTACACGTCATCGGGCGGTATCAGCTATGCCTTCGGTGACGGCACCCGGGTGGGCGCGAACTATCTGTTCGGCAGCGGCATGCGCAAAGACGGCACGGTGCCGAATGGTGCTTCGCTGCCGGCTTATTTCCAGCTCAACCTCAGCCTGTCGCACGACTTCACGTTCGCCCATACCGGCAAGCTGCATGCGCAGCTTGCACTGATCAACGCACTGGATCGTACCTATGCCTTGCGCGATGGCAGTGGCATCGGTGTCGGCGCGCCGCAGTTCGGCCCGCGCCGCGGCGTGTATCTGAGCGTGAGCAAACGTTTCGGCAACTGACGTCTGTCAAGATGCCCCCGCTCCGCTTCTCATGCTCTGCGGGAGGAGCCGGTGGCCCCGACAGGATGTATCGCAAGGTCTGTCGGGGACACCGGCCCCTCCCCGCAGGGGAGCATGGTGATGGGCGGTTTCGAGACTGCCCTCGGCGGACTCCACCGGCCTCAGCCGGCGATGTAACTTTGCAGGTGCTCGATTTCCTGTGCCTGCTCGTCGATCACGGCCTTGACCAGATCGCCGATCGAAATGACGCCGACCACCTTGTTGTTCGCCAGTACCGGCAGATGGCGGATGCGACTGTCGGTGCAAAGGCGCATGCAGTCGGCCACACTGGTGTCGGGGCCGACGCTGACGGGCGCGTCGACCATGATGCTCGACACCGACGTGTCGGCCGACGAGTGGCCCTTGAGAATCACCTTGCGTGCGTAATCGCGTTCGGAAACGATGCCGGCGAGTTCGTCGCCGCGCATCACCAGCAATGCGCCCACCCGTTTTTCCGCCATGTGCTTGATGGCGTCGAGTACCGGCGCGTCCGGGGCGATGGTGAAGATGGCGTCGCCCTTGGTCTCGAGAAGATGTTTGACCTGTTGCATGCTGACCTCCCAATGGCCGGCCGGCGGTGACCGGCGCTTGCGGCCAGTCTAGCGCGAGTGCCGGGATGAAGATGAATCCCGATTATTGTGTGTTGCGTGCGGTGCGGGTGAATCCGCGGTTTCATCACGGCCATGCAGGCGGCGGCGCTCGACGAAGTACAGCGGCCGCTGCTTGGATTCGGCGTAAAGACGGCCCAGGTATTCGCCGATCACGCCGAGTGCCAGCAGCTGCACACCGCCCAGCAGCAGGATCACCAGCATCAGCGTGGGATAACCCTGCACCGGGTCGCCCCATATCAATGCCTTGATGAACACGTAGATGCCGTAGACGAAGGCCAGACACGCGGTACCCAGACCCAGCCACGTGGCGATTTTCAGCGGCGCGGCCGAGAACGACGTGATGCCCTCCACGGCCAGATTCCACAGACGCCAGTAGCTCCATTTGCTGTGCCCGCTGGCACGCGCCTGGCGTTGGTAATGCACGGCGGTCTGCGGATAGCCGATCCAGGCGAACAGACCCTTCATGAAACGCTGGCGCTCGCGCAGTTCGCGCAAGGCCGCGACCGCACGTCGCGACAGCAGGCGGAAGTCGCCGGTGTCGCGCGGAATGGGGGTGTCCGACAAGCGTTCCATGGTGCGGTAGAACGCCGCCGCCGTGAAACGCTTGAAGCGGCTTTCGCCATCGCGGGCATCGCGCGTGGCATACACCACGTCGTGGCCGGCGCGCCATTCGTCGATCAGTTGCGGGATCAGTTCCGGCGGGTCCTGCAAGTCGGCGTCGATCACCACGACGGCATCGGCGTCGCATTGATCCAGGCCCGCGGTCATCGCCGCCTCCTTGCCGAAGTTGCGTGACAGACGCAGCGCATCGACGCCGGCATCGCCCGCGACCAGGGCTTCGATGACGGCCCAGGTGGCGTCGCGGCTGCCGTCATCGACGTACAACACGCGGCAATCCATCGTCACGCTGTCGAGCACGGCACGCAGGCGACGATGAAAACCGGCCAATCCGGCGGCTTCGTTGTAGGCGGGCACGACGACAGTCAGTTGCGGCATGACGACAGTCCGGATGGATTGTGCCGATGGTAACCGCTGCCGCTCATTCGGGTCGCGGCGGGTTGTCGTCGGTGATGTAACGGGTGCCGCCCAGCTGGCGCATCTGTTGTTCGATCCATGCCGCACGCCGGTTGATGTATGCCGACGGGTGGTTGGCATGCCATTCGCGCGGATTGGGCAGCACCGCGGCCAGCAGCGCGGCCTGGCGTTTGCTCAGGTGGGCGGCATCGGTGCCGAAATAGAGTCGGCTGGCCGCACCCACACCGTAGATGCCGTCGCCCAGCTCGGCGATGTTGGCGTATACCGCGAGAATGCGCCGTTTCGGCCAGGTGATTTCGAGCAGCACGGTGAAATAAGCTTCCAGCCCCTTGCGCACCCAGCTTCGCCCTGTCCACAGAAACAGGTTCTTGGCCGTCTGTTGGCTGATGGTGCTGGCACCGCGCAGACGACCACCGTTTTCGGCGCTGCGGATGGCTTTGTGGATGGCGCCGAAATCGAAGCCGTGGTGAAAGGGAAAATGCTGATCTTCGCCGGCGACCATGGCCAGAGGTGCCAGCTTGCTCATGTGCGACCACGACACCCAGTGATAATGCGTCTGGTAACTCCTGTCGCCGTGCACCCATGCCGACACCTGGCGCTCGACCATGACCGCGCTGGTAAACGGCGGCACGAAGCGCATGATCAGTACCAGTAGCCAGGTGACGGCAACCCAGCCCAGAACGGTGTATCCCGCAAGACGCAGCAGACGACGCAAGCGCGAGCGCCTGCCGGTGGCGTGTTGGCGTTTTTTCATGCGCCGTTGACGGCGCCGTTGCGGAGCTTCTGGTTCCAGGTGCTCTCCGGTTGCGCCCGCGCGTACAGGAAGCCTTGTCCGAAACGGCACCCCATTTGCTCCAGCACACGTTGTTGCACGGGCGTTTCAATGCCTTCGGCGATCACCTGGATATCCAGCGAGGCTGCCAGCGCCAGAATCGCGCGCACCACCATCTTGCTCTGATTGCCGTCCGACTCGTCCAGGTTGGCCACGAACGACTGATCGATCTTCAGCACCTCGATCGGATATTGATGCATGTAGCTCAATGAAGAATAGCCGGTGCCGAAGTCGTCCAGCGCAATGCTCATGCCGATGTCGCGGAACTCTTCCAGCGTGTTCTTGATGTGCATCGGGTTTTCCAGAAGCGTACCCTCGGTCACTTCCAGCCGCAGGCGCTCGGGCGATACCTCGTGCTTCGTCATCAGGCCGACCAGGCGTGATTTCAGCTCGGACGAGAGAAAATGGCGCGCCGACAGGTTGATGCTGATGAACCGGTCGCTCCCGCCAAGCGTGGCGGCATCGCGGCAGACCTGTTCGAAAATCTGCCAATCGATGTCTTCGGCACAGCCGGCATCCTCGGCCACGCTCAGAAAGTCACCCGGCAGCAACACTCCGCGTTCGGGGTGGCGCCAGCGCAGCAGCGCTTCGTAGCCCATGATGCGGTTGTCGGCCATCTGCACGATCGGCTGGTAGTAGGGCACGAACTCGCGACGGGTGAGACCGCGGCGCAAATCGCTTTCGGTTTCCAGCACCTTGAGTGCCTGTTGTCGCAGATGGTCGTCGAATATTTCGGCGCGGTGACGACCGCCGGCCTTGGCGCTGTACATGGCCGAGTCGGCATCACGCAGCAGGTCGTCCGCGCGGCGATAGGTCGGCGAGGCCATGGAAATCCCGATCGAGGCCGACGTGAACAGCTCCTTCACGCCCACGCGAAACGAACGGTTCAATGCTTCGATGATGCGCTCGGCGACCGTTTGCGCGGCTTCTTTTTCGCGGATCGACTCCAGCAGGACCGCGAATTCGTCGCCGCCCAGGCGCGCCACGGTATCGCGCGATTTCAGGCATGCGCGGATGCGTCCGCCGACCTGGAACAGCAAATCATCGCCGATCAGGTGACCGACCGAGTCGTTGATGACCTTGAAGCGGTCCAGGTCGATGAACAGCACGGCAAACAATTGCGACGGGTCGTCGCGATAGCGTTTCATCGCCACGTCCAGTCGGCGCAACAGCAATGCGCGGTTGGGCAGGCCGGTCAGCGGATCGTGCATGGTTTCGTACTTGAGACGGCGCTCGGCGCGCTCGCGTTCGGCCACCTGCATGCGCAAATCGCGGTTGGCAAGTGCCAGCGCGCGGGTGCGCTCGACGACGCGCCGCTCCATATCGGTGTAGGCGAGCTTGAGCGATTCGTTGTCCTGTATGCGCTGCAGGGCGTTGACGACGTGGTAGCTGATGAAGGTCAGCAACTCCTGGTCGGCCGGGCCGTAGGAGTGTTCGGGCGAATGGCTTTGCACCGCCAACACGCCCATGACCTGATCGTTCCAGGTCAGCGGCACGCCCAGCCAGCTTTCGGCGATATTGCCGCGCACCGTGATGTCGCCGTTTTCCGCCAGGCGCTCGATGTCCTTTCTTTTCACCAGCAGCGCATGGCCCCGGTGCAGCACGTATTCGGTGAGACCCTTGCCGCGGGTGCGTGGTTCGCGTTCCGGATCGATCTCGTCCACGGAGTAGGGGAACGTGAGCCGGTCGTTGGCCTCGTCCAGCAGCGCGATGTAGAAGTTGCGCGCGTACAGCAACGCGCCGATGACCTGGTGAATGGCGCTGTAGAAGTTCTCCGGGCTGTCGGAGGTGTTGGTCAGTTCGGCGATACGGAACAATGCCACCTGCAGGCGTTCGCCGCGCTGGCGTTCCAGGACCTGTTGCTGCAACACCCGATTGGCTTCGCGCAATGCCAGGGTGCGTTCGGCCACCCGGTTTTCCAGTTGATCCTTGGCGCGGCGCCGGTCCAGCGCCGTCTGCAGGTGCTGGGCCACATAGGCGAGCAGCTCGCGATCCTGTTCGGTGTAACGGTTGTGTTCGTCATGACTCTGCACGACCAGGGCTCCGGTAACGACATGACCTTGGCGCATGGGCACTCCCAACCAATCGGTACATGTCGGATCAACGGTTTCGATGGGGCCGTCGAACTGACACGCCAGTTCGTCGATGCGGCCCATCAGCGGCCGGTTGGACTGGATCAGGTGCCACGTCAGCGTGTGGCGAATCGATTTCAGCGGGTACGATTGTTTCGGATCGGGTGGCGCGTCGTCCGATGCATCGACGAAATACGGAAAGCGAATCAAGCCGTGTTCGCGGTCATGCAACACCACATAGAAGCTTTCGGCATACATCAGCGTGCCGATGGTGCGGTGCAGTGCCTGCATCATGGAGGTGGTGCTGTGACTGGTGTTGACCAGGTCGGCAATGGTGAACAGCGCACGCTGCAGCCGTTCGGCGCGCGCCAGGCGCGAGACCATGTCGAAAAGGCTGTCCAGGTCGGTCAGTTGTTCCAGCCGCAATTGCACCATGCGGCCGATCCATTGCCAGTGCGAGGCGTGCGTCACCGGCGCGGGGACGATGTCGAGATAGCGATCGTGGCGCGGGTCGTGAGCCAATGTCTGCACCCGGTCGCCGGAAGGCGGCTGTTGATCGGCCATGCGCCAATGAATGTGTGCCCCCGGTGTCGCGGTGTCGGCGAATTTCTGGCAGGCGGCGGTCAGCGTATCGGCATGCGTCGCATGCAGGATCTGTTCGGCCAGATGCTGCAGAGCACCTGGCGGCAAAGACCCTTGTGCGGGTGTCTGGGCGAGGCTTGTGGAATCGATAGTCATCGCGAACGCAATGCTGCCGGAAATATGGCGCCAGCCCGCAGTATAACCACTTTCGAACAGGATCAATGCAGAACCCTGCGCGCGAAGCGCTCCCGTGTCCCGCGACGATACCGGCCAGGCGTGTTCGGTATCGTGGCCTTGCGCGTGTGGATACGTGAACCAAGGCACAGTTGAAATGCAACAAGTACTTGTTAGCAAACTGTAAAATAGGTACCATGAAGGTGGAGAGAGCCCGCGCAGGAACTCCTGCCGGGTCGGGAAGGTCTCATGCAGACCTCGGGAGTTTTGTTTTCATGCGTCGTTTTCTGGCCTGCCTGCTTGTGTCCCTGCCGCTGTTTGCGGCGGGGCCGGTCGTGGCCGGCGCGCAGGATCAGGCGCAAACGGGCGACACTCCCGCCGAAGTCGTGAACGGCTCCCCTGCCGGCGCGAATGGTGACGACGCGTTGCTGTCGGTCTGGAATGCCGGCGCCGTGCATTCATGGGTGTTGCTGACGCGAAATGCCGCCGATGACTCGGCTCGTCATCCGTACCATGCGCTCGGTTTTCAAGGGCTGGGTTTCGTCTCGCAGTCCAGTGGGCGCCTGTCCTACATGTTCGACTCGAACTGGTCGGCATTCGCCAATGTCAGTCAGCAATCCTGGTCGGGAGCGGCCACGATCGGCAGTTGTCTGTCGGCCAATCCGGCGGTGCGCCGTGCGGGCTGCATGGGCGGTCGCCTGGCGCCGCAGCTGATCGACAGCCGCGTCGGCGCCGCCTACAAGAACGACGCCTACAGTGTCGGCATGGACGTGAGCACGACGAGTCCGACGGCGGCATCGCCGCTGTTGCCGCGCGTGCTGCCCAGTGACCCCAGCACCACCTCGGTCAACGGCTTGCCGTTCGCCATGCTGCAAGACAGCACCAGCCTGCATGCACGTGGTCGCGTCGCTCTGGGTGACAGCAGCGGCATCGATGTCGGCGCCGGTGTGGGCCGCATACGCCTGTTGCCGGGCAACATGCTGGGCATTCACACCCTGGGTCAGAAATCCCTGAGTTTCGGCATGGACAGCGGCGCGGTCAGCGGCCGCATCATCGGCCGGGTGATCCAGCCCGAAACAGGCGCTGCCGCCAGCCAGCTCGGCCCGGAACACCGCTGGACAACCATCGACCTCGGCGTCACCTGGCGCTTGCCGTGGCAGGGCGCGTTGAGTTTCGGCGCGCAGAACGTGTGGTCCTCCGGCGAAGCGCCCAAGCCGAAAGAAGGTCCGAAACCGGATCAGTCGCGGATTCCGTACGTGCAGTATCACCAGGATTTCTGATTGACGGCCGGCCCGTGAACACAAAAAACGCCGCCTGTGAAGGCGGCGTTTTTTGTGTCTGGCGTGCACATACGGTTGCGTGGTTTGTGTGCGGGAGCGCGTGAGGTGCGCTCCTGCAACCGTCGTCAATACCGGTAATGATCCGCCTTGAACGGCCCGTCCACCGGCACGCCGAGGTAATCGGCCTGCGCCTGTGTCAGCTTGGTCAGCTTGACGCCGATCTGGCCGAGATGCAGGCGGGCGACTTCCTCGTCCAGATGTTTGGGCAGGCGGTAGACCTCGTTCTTGTAATCGTCGCGATGGTTCCACAGTTCGATCTGCGCCAGGGTCTGGTTGGAGAAACTGTTGGACATCACGAACGACGGATGGCCGTGCGCGCAGCCCAGGTTGACCAGGCGGCCTTCGGCCAGCAGCACGATGTCGTGGCCGTCGGAGAAGGTGTAGCGGTCCACCTGCGGCTGGATGTTCTCGTGCTTGACGTCGTTGGCGGCCTGCAGCTTCTCGACCTGGATCTCGTTGTCGAAGTGGCCGATGTTGC
>CAZSOU010000057.1:0-16136 GCA_964608595.1 uncultured Rhodanobacteraceae bacterium | reverse complement strand
AGCCGTATACACACTTTCCAGGCGTGCTCCTTCAACCACTCGGACACCTCTCCGGATCGGTCGCGGCTTCCGGCCACGTTGCACCGCGGGCGATGCAGCGCGACAGAATAGCGGCAACGCCTTGATTGTACAAGGTGCGGGCGGTGCGGCTGACTTGTCGGCCCGGGCTTGGCACAATGGCAATTCATCTTCAGGTGTTTCGGCATGTCCTATCAGGTTCTTGCACGCAAATGGCGGCCGCGGCGTTTCGCCGAACTGGTCGGTCAGGAGCACGTGGTGCGCGCGCTGTCCAATGCGCTGGACACGGGGCGCACGCATCACGCCTACCTGTTTACCGGCACGCGTGGCGTCGGCAAGACCACGATTGCGCGCATCTTTGCCAAATCGCTCAATTGCGAGCGAGGCCAGTCAGCCGAGCCATGCGGCGAGTGCGCCGTTTGCGAGGCGGTGGATGCGGGACGCTTTGTCGATCTGCTGGAAATCGATGCAGCCAGCAACACCGGCGTCGACGACGTGCGCGAGTTGATCGAAAACGCGCAATACGCACCGGCGCGAGGCAGTTACAAGGTGTATCTCATCGATGAGGTGCACATGCTTTCCAGGAACGCCTTCAATGCGTTGTTGAAGACTCTGGAAGAGCCACCGCCGCATGTGAAGTTCCTGCTTGCCACCACCGACCCGCAGAAATTGCCGGCCACGGTGCTGTCGCGCTGCCTCAAGTTCAACCTCAAGCGCCTGTTGCCGGATCAGATCAGCGGCCAGATCCGGCATATTCTGCAGGCCGAGGGCGTGGAGCATGACGATGAAGCTGTTGCCGAGCTGGCGCGCGCTGCCGACGGTTCGTTGCGCGATGGCCTGTCGTTGCTGGATCAGGCCATCGCCTACGGTGCCGGCGGGCTGCACGCCGAAGAAGTGCGAGCCATGTTGGGCACGGTCGAACGCAGCCAGTTGCTTGGCCTGATGGATGCGCTGGCCGCGGCTGATGGCCCGGGTCTGATCGCCGAATGCGAGCGCATGGTCGCATTTTCGCCCGATTTTGCCGGCGTGCTGAATGAATTGGCCATGCTGTTGCATCGCATCCAGATGCATCAGTTGATACCCGACTACCGGGATGACCAACCCGATATCGACGCAGTGGCACGGCTGGCCCGGACCCTGTCGCCGGAAGATGTGCAGCTTTTCTACCAGATGGCGGTTGTCGGACATCGCGACCTGGGCCTGGCGCCGGATGCGCGTACGGGCTTCGAAATGACCGTATTGCGCATGCTGGCGTTTCGTCCGGCGAACGCCTCCGATACACCGCGTGGATCGGATTCCGGGAAGCCGGAGGCGCAGTCGGGCACCGCCGCTCCCGCATCACCGCGGCAAGCCCCCGCGTCACCGCCTCGGACCGTGTCACCCGCTGCGTCCACCGCGCCGCCAGCGTCCACCCCGGCGCCGGCCTCGCGCCCGAGGGTCGCGCCGGCACCTGCAGCGGCGTCCGCACCGGCACCAACACCGGCACCAACATCGGCGAATCGAGGTCAGGTGCCCGAGTGGGAAGCGCTGATCGACGATGCCGGCTTGCGTGGTCCGCTGCGCGAATTGGCCGTCAATGCCACTTTGCAATCGATGGAAGGTCAGCAGATGATATTGGCACTGCCAGCCAGCCAGTTCCATCTCGCGGTGGAGCCGATGACCGGGCAAATGCAGGACAAACTGGCCGCGGCGCTCGGGCACCCGGTCAAACTGCATTTCGTGCATGCCGATTCGGCCGCCGAGTCGCCGGCTGCGCGCATGCAAGCGGCGCGTGACGCGCGTCAGGCTGAAGCCGAACGTGCCATCGACGATGATCCGCTGGTGCAATCCATGAAGCGCGATTTTGGCGCCCACGTCGTGCCACAATCCGTCAAACCCCTTTCGTCCCCCCATTCGGAGCCCCGTTCATGAAAGGTCAGATCGGACAACTGATGCAGCAAGCGCAGCGCATGCAGGAGCAGATGAAGCAGGCGCAGGAAGAAATCGCGAAGATGGAAGTGACCGGCAGTGCCGGCGGTGGCATGGTCAATGTGACCATGAGCGGCTCGCACGAAGTACGTCGCGTCGAGATCGACCGCAAACTGTTTGCCGACGATCCGGAAATGGCGGAAGACCTCGTCGCCGCCGCCGTCAACGATGCGGTCAACAAAGTGGCGCAGGTCAGCAAGGAAAAGATGGGCGGGTTGACGTCGGGTCTCAACCTGCCACCGGGGATGTCGTTGCCGTTCTAGGCGCCTGCGTCCCGGGTTCCGTTTCCGACCATGTCCGGCTCCAAGCTGCTCGACGAACTTATCGACTCCCTGCGCTGTTTGCCCGGCGTGGGGGCCAAGAGTGCGCAGCGAATGGCGTTTCATCTGCTGGAACGCGAGCGTGTCGGCGGGCAACGGTTGGCGGGCGCCCTGGATGCGGCCATGCGGGACATCGGCAATTGTTCACGCTGTCGGAATTTCAGCGAGGATGCCGTGTGCCGATTGTGTGCCAACGCCAATCGCGACGAGCACGTGCTGTGCGTGGTCGAAAGCCCGGCCGATCTTGCCGCCATCGAGCAGGCGACCGATTATCGCGGCCATTATTTCGTCTTGTTGGGGCGCTTGTCGCCGCTGGACGGACTGGGCCCGGCGGAGCTGGGACTGGATCGACTGGCCGATCGTCTGGCCGAAGGGGTGGTCGAGGAAATGATCATTGCCACCAATGCCACCGTGGAAGGTCAGGCCACGGCGCATTACCTGACGCAACTGGCCGAAGCCGCCGACGTGCGCACCACGCACTTGACGCAAGGCGTGCCGGTGGGTGGCGAGCTGGAATACGTCGATCGCTCCACGCTTGCACATGCATTCGGCACCCGTTCGTAGGGACGTGCCGTCAACCGGCCGGGAGCCTGGGCCGCAGGAACCATGCGAACGAGGCGAAGCGGTTTTGAGGCAGATTTTTCGACCATTTGAGGCCAATAGTGGTTCTGTTTAACGAAAATGGGCGGGAAAGCAGTCCAAGTCCGGGAAGCCGCAGCCGCTTGTGTTTCCACGGCCCAAGCTCCTAGGCTCTCGGTATCGTTCAATACGGGTGACAAGCGATGTCCGACACGATTTTTGCCAAGATTCTGCGTCACGAAATTCCCGCCGATATCGTGTACGAGGATGAACACGTCGTGGGTTTCACCGACGTCAATCCGCAAGCACCCACGCACGTGCTGTTCATTCCACGCGAGCCGATTCCCACCTTGGACGACGCCACGCCCGAGCAGGCCGAATTATTGGGGCGTTTGCTGCTTTCCGTCGCGGCGTATGCGCGTGACAAGGGCTTGTCCGAAAAGGGCTACCGGGTGGTGATCAACTGCAACGAAGATGGCGGGCAGACGGTGTATCACCTGCACTTTCATTTGTTGGGCGGTCGCACGATGCACTGGCCGCCAGGCTGATCGTTGCTGCCGGAGCGCATTTCAGGCGCTGTTCCTCGAGCGTTGCGGCTGTCGCACAAGGGATGCACATCTGAAAATGCGATGTCCGGGCGCGGCATTGGGAGAGAAACGGAAAACGCCGGTGCAGACCGGCGTTTTCCGTTTCGATCACTTGCCCTTCGGCGGTGGCGGCGGCGGAGGGCGATGCACGATGATCACGCGCTGGCGCGGCGGATACCAGAACGGGTCGTACCACGGACCGATCGGTCCCCAGAACGGATTGCCGTAATACGGGTTGTTGTAGCGAACGATGCGCGGGCGTTTGGGCCACAGATACACGGTGTCGGCTTCCACGCGCGGGTAGGCGTAATCGAACTTGCCCACCTTTTTCGACACGATGCCATGCAGCGTGCCGGTGAAGGTCACTTCGCGGCCTTTGGTGAATACCTCCGGATCATAAAAGCCGTTGCGGCAGGCCAGGAAACGGCCCTGACTGGCGCCATCGTCGACAGGACGTGCGGTGTCGTCGAGAGGTTGCGACAGAACGTAGAAGCAGGTCTGGTGTTCTTCGGGCGTGGTCTTGATGATTTCGCCACCCCAGCGCACCGGTGTGCCACCGGCGCCGCCTTGCGCCGCTTGTGAGGGTTTGATCGGTGAATATACCCCTGTCAGCGGTTGCGGAATCGTGGCGCACGCGCCCAAGGTCAGCGCCCCGGCGGCCGCCAGGGCGGGTTTCCACCAATGAACGAGGTGAAACATGTGGTTGGAGCCCTTCGGGTTGAACATGGCAAACATATCCGTGGTTGCGGAAAACGATGGTGTCCTGCCTATTTGACCACGCGGCGGGGGCGAAAATCCCGTACCGCGCGACAAAAAGCGCGAACGGCGTCCGGTGCCGGTGACGATTGCGCGTAACGCAGGCGTATCCAAGCGTCTCCCAATACATTGAGACGGTCGCGCTCGTGCGGCAGTGCGCGCGCCGCGCGAGCGAAAAAATGCCGCGGTCCTTCGCTGGGTCGACGCGCCACGCCTGCACGTGCCAGGCGTTGGCGCAACAGGGCCATGGCGGCATCAAGCCGGTTACCGTGGCGTCTGGGCACCAACGTGAACGCTGCAGCCAGCAACATCACCAGAATCAGGCTGGCGGCCAGTGCCAGCAGCAACACGCCGGTGTTGACCTGACGAATGCCGAATGACGTCAGCAGACCCCGTTGGCGCAACGTGTCAAACCCGACAACGGCCTGACCCCACCAATGGTTGACGACATCCCAGCGATTGCGCAGCGCCTTCAACCAGCCGCGCTGATACCAGTGGGCGCTGTTGCCGTCGGCAGCCATCGCGCCCAGGCTGACGCGTTCGGGGCGCACCGCGGCGGTGGGATCGAAGCGTGTCCAGCCACGGCCTTCGAGCCACACTTCGCTCCAGGCATGCGCATCCGACTGGCGCACCAGAAGGTAATGTGCCGATTTGTTCCAGTAGCCGCCTTGATAGCCGGTCACGACGCGCGCGGGAATGCCGGCGGCACGCATGAGAAAAGTGAACGACGAGGCGTAGTGCTCGCAAAAACCGGCTTTGGTGGAAAACAGGAATTCGTCGATGCTGTCGTGGCCCAGTGGCGGCGGATTGAGGGTGTAGCGAAAGCCGCCATCGTGGAACATCTTCAGCGCAGCTTGTGCGATCGCGGCATCGTTGCGGCCGTATTTGCGCCGCCACGACTCGGCCAACGCTTGTGCCCGCGGATCGAAACCGACTGGCAACTCCAGTGCCAGATGTTTCTCCCGTGCACTCAAGCGTGGCGCCAGGACGTGGCGCGTGCTGGATTGCACCCGATAGCGCAGAAGATGACCGATACGCTTGTGCCATGTGAGCGTATGCGCGCTGTTCATGCGTGCGCCCGGCGGTGTCGACAGCGGCACATCCAGCGCAAACAACCAGTGCTGGTGCGATGGTTCCAATGCCACGGTGTAGCGATACACCGGCTTGGCATAGCCCATGGTTTCCGGATGCGCATGCCCGCCGCCCGAGAGATGACCGCGCGTGGTCCAGCTGCGACCGTCGAACCACCATAGTACCGGGCCGCGGAAATAGCGCTGGGCAGGCGGTGGCACCCGACCGTCGAACGTGACCCGGAATGCCGGGCTGTCGTCGATCAGAAGCTGGGTGAAGTCACCCGGCGACATGCGCCCTCCGATGCCGGTGCGCGCCTGGGCACTGTTCTGTGCGCCCCACAGTGGCGAGCTCAGGCGCGGCAGGAAAACGAACGCGGCCAGCGCCAGCGGAATGGCCAGGGCCATGGCTTTGAGCACCGGGGTGAATTCACGGGTCCATGCGGGCTTGCCGTGGCCGGGCTCCAGCGCACGCAGGCAGGCCAGCGCCGGCATCAGCCCCAGAATCACCACGGCCGTCATCACCATGCCCTGACCGAACAGCAACGCGCACATCAGCGCAAAACAGGCGAAGGCGATGCCGGTGCGGGCATCGCGCGGGGTTTCGCTTTCCAGGGTCTTCAACACCAACAAGCCGACCGCCAACGCACAGCCGGGCCGGCGTCCGAACACGGTGCCGTAGGTGGCGACGACGACCACCGGCAGCAGCAGTGTCAACGGCAAACGCAGCCACCAGCTGATACGCGTCCCGTGACGGCGGCGTTGCCACCAGCGCCAGCCCAGTATGGTGGCCAGTACCAGGGTCAACCACCACGGCATGTGCCCTGCATGCAATGCCAGCACCACGGCCATGGTCAGACACAGGAGCGTGAACCCGCGCTCGCTGAGTGCCGCCGTGGTGGCTGCGCGCCGCCGGTCGCGCTTCGATGCGGTGCTGGCGACGACCGCGCTCATGGCAGCAGCGCCAGTGCGCGCATGCATTGGTGATAATGCTCGTTGCCGCTGTCGAGGCTCAATGTGCGCTCGGGCAGGCGCAGGCTCCATTGATGGCCGGCGACACGTGCTTCGCCGATCCAGCGCGCCAGTCGTGCAATACGCGCTTCGTGCGGCAAACCTGTCGTATCGTTCCAGTCCAGGGCCCACTCGTGGCGACTGGCAGGGCGTTCGAATTCGCGCACCAGCAAGTCTTCGTGGCGCGCGCTGGCTTTCCAGGCAATCAGCTTCATCGGATCACCATGATGATAGGCGCGCAATGAAGCCAGGTCGCTGCCATCGTGCAAACGCGGATGGCGCTGCTGATCGCCGGCGCCGACACCGGAGGGCGGCGGACCATCGCTTTCCGGACGCGGATACACCAGCACGCGCAGATCCGGATGCATCCAGCCCCACGCCCGAAACATGCCGAAGGGCCAGCTGGTATGCACGCGGATGCGGGGCAGTGCCAGCCAGCCGCGTTGCGTCGTGGGCAGGTACAACGCGAGTGTCCGGCCATGGTGGTCGGGGATGTCGAAAGCCAGCGTCTGACCGTCAATGTCCAGACACAACGCGTGGCGGGCACGCGATGCAACGGCAAAATCCATTTCCAGTCGCATGCTTTCACCGGCCTGCGCATTGCCGCCGCGCACGCCGTCCAGCCGCAAGCCGTTCATGCCGCGAAACGTGGTCAGCAGGCTGCCGGCGGCAATGGCGCCAAGCAGGGCCGTCAACAGAAGCGCGGCATTGTTGGAATAATTGAGCGCGCCCAGCAGCATCACGGCCAGAATCAATGCAAAGCCCGCACCGAATCCGGTGGGCAACAGGTAGATGCGTTTGCGTCCCAGCACGATGGGCAGTGCTTCAGGCTCCTTGCCACGTGTCAGCGCGGTGCTCAGCCAACGCCACGTGCGACGCCAGGCCCCGGACGCGCCATCGCGGGTCGGCGACGCGGCGGGTGCGGCATTCTTCATTCCACGGCCACATCGGCCAGCAAGGCACGCGCCAGTGCACGTCGGCTCGCGCCCCGTCCCGGCAGCAGGCGGTGTGCTGTCACGGGCACGAACAAGGCCTGAATGTCTTCGGGAATGACGTAATCACGTTGGTGCAACAGCGCCCAGGCGCGCGCGGCGGCGAGCAATGCCAAGCCGGCGCGCGGCGACAAACCGACGCGAATGTCGGCGTGATGACGACTGGCGGCAAGCAGCGCCTGCAGGTAGTCGAGCAGGGCGGGGGCGGTGGTGACGTTGCTTGCGTCCCGACGCAGTGCGTCGATGGCGTCGACATCCAGACAGGGTTGCAGTCCGTCCAGCGTCTGGCGGCTGTCGCTGCCGGTCAGCAGAGCCCGTTCGGCTGCGGCGTCGGGATAGTCCAGACTCAGACGCAGCATGAAGCGGTCCAGCTGCGAATCGGGCAACGGGAAGGTGCCGGCCAGGTCCAGTGGATTTTGCGTGGCAACCACGAAAAACGGGTGCGGCAACTGGTGCGTGCGGCCGTCCACTGTGGCCTGACCTTCGGCCATCGCTTCCAGCAGCGCACTTTGCGTTTTGGGTGTGGCGCGATTGATTTCGTCGGCCAGGAGCAGCTGTGTCAGGATCGGTCCGGGGTGAAAGCGGAAATTGCCTGCTTCGCGTTCATATACGCTGATGCCGATAATGTCCGATGGCAGCAAATCGCTGGTGAATTGGATACGCTGGAAATCCAGATCGAATGTGGCCGCCAATGCACGCGCCAGGGTGGTCTTGCCGACACCCGGGACATCTTCCAGAAGCAGATGACCACCGGCGATCAGGCAGGCAAAAGCCAGCTTGACCTGGCGTGGTTTGCCCAGCAATACGCTGTTGACCTGGGCCAACGCCCGGTTCAGACGATCACGCAAATCATTGGCAACGGGAAAAGAGGCAACCATGAAAATCGGGAATCGCATGCATGGGTGATATCCGCAGTGTAGCGGGCGGCAATGCACGCTGGCGAGTCGCCTTTGTCGCGGTTTTCGTGATCGAGTTGGCGCTCAAGCTGGGCATTGCCGCCACGCTCGCGCCGTTTGTCGATGAAGCGTTCTATTGGCAGGAAAGTCGTCACCTGGCGTGGGGTTACAGCGACCTGCCTCCGTTGACGGCCTGGCTGATTCATTTCGGCGAGTCGTTGGCGGGGCACGGGCTGCTGGGCATGCGCTGGCCCTTCATCGTGATCGGCATGGCATTGCCCTGCCTGGTGGTGGCCATGGCGCGGCGCTGTTTCGGTCCGCGCGCCGGTTGGCAGGCGGGCCTGGCCGCGATGGCGCTGCCGTTGGTCGGCACACTGGGCGTGCTGGCGTTGCCGGATGTGCCGTTGACCGCGGCCATCATGCTGGCGTTCTACGCGCTTTCGCGCGCCATGGACGACAATCGCGTGCGAGACTGGTTGCTGCTGGGTATGGCGCTGGCGCTGGCATGGATGACGCATTACCGCGCCGCCATGGTGATGCTGGCGGGGTTGCTGTTGTTCGTGCTGACGCCGCGCGGGCGTGCGCAATGGCGGCGTGGCGGCTTCTGGCTGGCCATGCTGATCGCTGCATCAGGGTTGATTCCGCTGGTGATATCCAATATGCACCAGAACGGTGCCGGTCTGGCGTTCCAGTTGGTCGAGCGCAATCCATGGCGATTCCATGCCGACACGCTTGCGCAACCGCTGGAGCAGGCCGTGGCCTGCACGCCGCTGCTTTATGTCTTGCTGCTTTGGGCGTTGTGGCGCTGCCTGCGACGTTGTCGCGAGGAGGGGCCGTGGGATCTGATGGCGGTAATGTCGGCCACTTTCCTGGTCGGTTATTTCGTGTTTGGCATGTTTGCCGATGACACGCATTTTCGCGCGCACTGGCCGTTGCCGGGTTACTTGCCGCTGCTGGTCGCCTTGCCGCCGCTGCTGGCCGACGGCCGCATGCGTCGTGCGGGCTGGAAAATCTGGGTGCTGGCGGCGTTTGCCCTGGCCGGTGCGGGGCAGCTGGCGGGATATGGCTACCTTGGTGCCACCGCATCCGGCGGTCGCCTCGTGACGCTGTTGCATGGCACGAAAGCCTTCCCGACCAACTTCACCGGCTGGCGTCAGAGTGCGGCCATGACGCGCAAGCTGCTGGCGACCATGCCGCCGCACACCGTGCTGGTGGCCGATAATTTCATTCTGGCGGCAGAGTTGGAATTTCAGTTCGATGGAAGCCGTCCCGTCTACGTGCTCGACAGCCCGCTCAACGCCAAACACGGCCGCGCCGTGCAACTGGCGATCTGGCAGCGGGATGGAACGGGCTTGCGCCGTCACCATGCCGGCGCGCCGGCGTTGCTGGTCGTCGATGAGTGGATTTTGCGCGCGCGCCAGCGGCCGAAGTGGCTCGGGTCGGTCTGTTCGCGCATGGCCGACCTGACATACCTCACGCGTCTGGATCTGTTCGACGACGAACGTCGTTTTGCTTTCTACGCCGCGCGCGTACCGGTCAAACGTCTGCCGACGCGGCCAAGGGATGCTTGCGTGGCATGGCGCAAGGCATATGCGCGGCAGCAGATGATTTTGCGGCAAGGTGGCGGCTGATCGGGTGCACCGGTGCCGGGCATCGGCGCGGCCGGTCCGGCTTCACGGAAGCGTCAGGCCGCAGTTGCGCAGCAATTTCGCCACTCCGATCAACGGCAAACCGATCAGCGCGGTCGGGTCGATGCTTTCAACCCGCTCGAACAAGGCAATGCCGAGTCCCTCGCATTTGAAGCTGCCCGCACAATCCAGCGGCTGCTCGGCACCGACATAACGCTCGATGGTCGCGTCATCGAGAGATCGAAAATGCACCCGCGTCGTGTCCAGCAGGCAGTGCTCCGTCGAGTCGGCGGCAATGATGCAGACCGCGGTAAAGAAGTTGACGACCTTGCCGGAACTTTGCGCCAATTGGGCGTGAGCGGTGCGCGCATCACCGGGTTTGCGCAGAATGTCGCCATTCAGTGCCGCGACCTGATCCGATCCGATCACGACGGCGTCCGGCGCATGACGCGCGACCGTGCGCGTCTTGGCGATGGCCAGGCGCGAGGCGCGTTCGGCGGGCGCTTCGTCGGCGCGAGGCGTTTCGTCGGCATCGGGTGCCACTTGTTCGAAATCGGGCAGCAACCGTCGCAACAGATCGGCACGGTAGCGCGAGGTCGACGCAAGAATGACGCGCGGGGCGGTCATCATTCGCCCTCGATGCGTTCGCGCACCGCTTGCTCCAGGCCGCGCTGGGCCTGGTCGAGGGCGCGCAGTTGCGATTCCAGTTTGGCGCGCGCGCGGGACATGGCTTCGGCGGCGCCTTCAAGGTCTTTCTGACTGGCTTGCGGCGCGCGGTCACGAATCCACAAGCGATGCTCCAGCAGCGAACGCAGACCCGCATCCACGGCTTGCCGCGCGTCGCTTTCGCCGGCTACCGGCACGTCGGGCGAAACGGCCATCACGGCATGTGCGCGATCAAGCTGCTGGCGACAGGTCTTGAGGTCGGATTCGAGCCGATCGGCGTCGTCCAGCAGCTGCTGCAGGGCCTTGTGGCGCCGATGCAGGCGCCGGTAGCGCCACAGGCTGAAGCCGGCGACGATCAGGATGACGACGATGAATGCGGTAATCGCCATGGTCAACGTGTTCAAGATGCAATTCCCCCGAAACTGTCTTTGCCACTCTACATGCCGGCCGGCGCATCGGAAACCTGACATGTGGCGCGATTGACGCCAGGCCGGTACATCCTTAAAATCGGCAGGCTATGTCCAAGACATTACCCGAGACGCTGGACCCTTGGCGAATGGTCTCGGCCCGGCGTTCATTTCAGGGCACCTTGTCGATTGCCGCCATGGGGCGTCTGGGCGAAGTGCTGGCCGATGCATCCGGCGACGTGGTTTACACGCTGGATTTCGGTCGCGACGAGCTTGGTACCGCGTACATGGCAGTGCATGTCGACGCGCCGTTGACGTTGTTGTGTCAACGGACGTTGGAGCCGTTCGTGTTGCCGGTGTCGCTGGATACGCGACTGGGGCTGATCCGCGATGATCGCGAAGAAGCCGCCCTGCCGCCGGGGTACGAGCCGCTGCTGGTCGTGGATGATCGCGTCCATCCGGCAGCGGTCATGGAAGATGAATTGCTGCTTGCCGTGCCGTTGGTGCCGGTGTCGCCGCAAAGTGAATGGCCCGAGGAGGGCCGGGAGTCGGCAGCGCCGGATGCGCCCGCCGATTCCGCCGAAAACAACCCGTTCGCGGTATTGCGCGAACTCAAACGCAAGTAAGTCCGGAGAATCATCATGGCCGTTGCCAAAAGCCGCAGAACGCCTTCCACCCGTGGCATGCGCCGCGGGCACGACAAGCTGAAGACCGTCCAGCTGGCGACCGACCCCACGACGGGTGAAGTGCATCGTCGTCACCACATCACCAAAGACGGCTACTACCGTGGACGCAAGGTGATCAACGTCGACGACGCATTTGTCGACGACGAAGACTGAGCGCTTCGCGCTCGTTGATTGCGCTTTCGACGCGAGGCGGTGCCACGGGCGCCGCCTCGCGTTCGTGTGTCCGCGCAGTCGAATTTGCGTCCATGCGCGCGTCGGGCGGGGTCTGAGACCGCCATGGCGGAACCGCGGACTAACGTTCCCGGTGCGCCGCGATACCATGCTCCAGTGAGCGCGTCGGGTGGAACACCGTGTCGATACCGGCGTGCGCCATGAACCACGCTCGGCTAGCATGACCCCATGCCTTTTGCTGATCCGCCCCTTCCCCTGACGCCCTGCACCGGCGTATGCCGACTCGACGTCCATGGCTTTTGCCTCGGCTGCAAACGCACCATGGACGAAATCGCCCGTTGGGGCGGCATGGCGGACAACGAGCGTCTGCATCTGATGGACGAAATACTGCCGCAGCGTGAGGAGCCCGGTTCGTGAGCGTGCCCGAGCGGCGTCTGGCCAACGCACTGATTCCGATGTCGACGCCGCCGACGGCCCCCGGCTGGAATCATGCCGCCATGGCCGATTGGCTCGGCGATGCTCCGTTGGTACCCGCAGCGGTACTGGTCGGCGTGCGCGAGGGCGGCGAAGAAAACATCATTCTCACGCGTCGCCACGACAACTTGTCCAAGCATGCCGGACAAGTGGCTTTTCCGGGCGGCGGCATGGAGCCTGATGATACGGACATGCTTGATACCGCGTTGCGCGAAACCGAGGAGGAAATCGGTCTGCCGCGCGAAGCCGTCACGCCGTTGGGCTACCTCGATTGCTTCGAAACCATCAGCGGTTTCTGCATTACGCCGGTGGTGGCGCGCATTGCCGCTGATGCACCGGCGCTGGCCCCCAATGCCGAGGAAGTGGCTGATGTATTCGAGGTGCCCCTGGATTTTTTCCTGCAGGCGGACAACATGGTCCGCTACCACATGCAGTATCGTGGTCAGCGCCGGTCGATGGTCGAATTCCGCCACGGCGGATACCGCATCTGGGGCGCCACGGCCGCCATGTTGTCCAATTTGCTGGAACGAATGGGTGTGACATGGATACCAACCGACCTGTGATAAATGCCGATGAACTGGCGCGCATGGCTCCCGAAGCGCGTTTGCTGGTGGATTGCCGATTCGATCTGAGCGATCCGGGAAAAGGCCGCCGAGACTACCTCGACGGTCACCTTCCCGGCGCGGTGCATGCCGATCTCGATCATGATCTTTCCGATTTGAGCAAACAGACAAAGGGTTTGGGGCGGCATCCGCTGCCCGATCTCGACGCTTTCGCCGAAACACTGGGTCGCTGGGGTTGGCATGATGGTCTGCCGGTGGTTGCCTATGACGCGGGCTCCGGCGCCATGGCGGCTGCACGTTTGTGGTGGATGATGCGCTGGGTCGGCGCATCGGCGTACGTTTTGAATGGCGGTGTGGCGGCGTGGCAGCGAGCGGGACAATCGCTTGAGTCGGGTCACGTGGACCGCGAGGCCACGCGGGTCGAGCTCCATGCCGACGCCGACCAGGTGCTGTCTACCGATGCGTTGCGCCAGTCGCTCGAAAACGACGACGTGGTGCTGCTGGATGCCCGCGCCGCGGCACGCTATCGCGGCGATGAGGAACCCATCGACCCCCGAGCCGGGCACATTCCGGGCGCGCGCAACCGGCCGTTTGCCGACAACATGGTCGACGGAAACGGATGGCACACGCCGGCCGAATTGCGCGAAGCATTCCAGCCGTTGATTGCTGCGCATGATCCATCACGCGTGGTGCACATGTGTGGCTCCGGCGTCACCGCCTGTCACAATCTGCTGGCCATGGAACAGGCCGGGCTGCATGGCTCGCGGTTGTACGCGCCGTCATGGAGCGGCTGGGTCAGTGATCCGGGCAACCCCGTCGCCACAGGCGACGCGTAGGGAGGCCCCGGTCCGCCGGTGTGCCGGTCATGGGCCGAGGCTCACCTTGCCCGTCCCGATTACTCGTCCGCCGCCGTCCAGCTGTAATGCACGGCATAATCCAGCGTGGCGCTGCCGCCGGCGGGCACGTTGACCCGGAACTCCAGCTCGTCCGGCGTCTGCTTGCTGGGATCGATGCTGGATGAGGTCAATGTCCAGTTGCGCCAACGGTACGGGTATTCGCGCACGGTCACGGTGCGGGCGGTATCGCCGGCATTGTTCAGCGTGATGCGAAAGCCCTCGTCCATGCTGTGGCCGGCCTGGTCGACATCGAAGCTGGTGCGTTCGCGTGTTCCGGTAAGGTCGAATGCCGTACCCAGCGTGAGATCGACTTCCTGACCCTTGGGCGTGTCGCCGATCTGCCCTTCGCCGAGGAATTCGGCATTGCCGTCATCATCCTTCGTCAGCACGCGCAGATAACCGGCCGGGAAGCTGTCGAACGCCGTGAATGCGAGCGTGCTGACGACCGGCGCATGACGCGTGCCACCGTCGTTGTCACTGGTGACGGGGTGTGACGGATTCCATTGATTGCCGTTTTCGAAAAGCCACGTACGCTGGCAGGACACGGTGTGCGGCTGGTACAGCGGCGTCAGCGTGATGCTTCCCTTGGGCAGGGTGACCGAGTCCGGCAACTGGTAGGTGCGGTAGTCGCCCAGCGTGCTTTGCTGCGGCGTGGATTTGTAGCTTTCCGGGCTGGCCGCCATGGCTCGCATTCTTACCGGTCGCGGGCCGCCGGCCTTGGCGAAGTTGGGTGAGCCTGCCACCAGCTTGATGTCGGCATTTTTCCAGTCGCGGCCACTGCGGTTGGCGATACTGGCCATGGATTTGATTTGCATCCGACAGCGACTGCCGCTCTGCAGCAGGCCGGTATACGCACCACGCCAACCGATGCCGGAGGTGGGGTAGGTCAGTGTCGCGCTGGTGTTGCCCGAGGTCTTGGCGTCGACGCGCAATTGCAACCGCGTGCCGCCTCCGACCACGCCACCGACGAGTTTGACCGCGGCGTAATCGCGCACCACCGTCGGCCCGAAAACGTCACCGCCGATGACCAGACTCCCATCGGACCCGACTTGCACCAGCTCACCCTTGGCAATCTCCTGGCCGTTGCTGCCGAGCACGGTGACCGACTTGCCGATGTGCCCGCTCAGGGTGCCGTTCTGCCCGCGCGGCAACAGCAGCCGCTGCGAGACCACCCTGGCCTTGCCCGACCCGAAGCCGAGGTTGACCGCCTCGGGATCGAGGAAGTCGGGCAGGTTGCTGACGACCATGTCGTGCGTGCCCGAGGTCAGGTGCAGGGTGCGCCGTTCGTGGACCACGGCATGGCCGGCATCGACGGCGCCGCCGCCGGAGGCGCTGAACAGCGCGTTGTTGTCGCTGCGGTAGATGGTGAGGTCGGTGTCGTCGGCGGCATGTGCCAGTGCGGGCGTGGTGATGGTGGCGGCCACGGCCAGGGCGAGCAGGGTGCGTGACGTCATGGAAAGGCCTCCTGTCTTGGTCGGAATCGTCATCTTAGAACGTGAACGGATGCGGTGCCCGCCGCGATGACACGTGGTTCATGCGGCATGCATCAAGGCATCGCGTCGCGGATCGCGCCGGGCAGCGGCACCGACTTGCCGGTGCCCGGATCCATCCACACCATCACCACGCGGCCGTCGCTGTACAGGCGATCGGCATCTTCCGCGTCGACGATGCGGTGGCCGATGGTGAGCGAGCTCTTGCCCATGCGTTCGCAGAACAGCTCGACCACGATGTCGGCCGGCCAGCCGATGGGGCGGCGATAGTTGATTTCGCTGGTGGCCAGCACCGGCATGGAATGTTCGTCGAACCAGGTGCCGGGCACTTTCCTGAGCCACACCAGACGCGCCTGTTCCAGGTAGGTCAGGTAGTTGGAATTGTTGACGTGGTTGAAGGCGTCCAGATCGCGCCAGCGGACTTCGATGGGCGCGCGGATGAGCGGAGAGGTTGTCGGTTCGGTCATGTTGGCCATGATACCGGGACTGGCACCGCCAAAAACCCGCGACCGCACGTGTCAGGATTTCAGATGTGGCGCCAGGAATTGCCCGGTATACGATTGCTTGTCCGCGGCAATGGTTTCGGGTGTGCCGGTTGCGATGATTTCACCGCCGCCGTCGCCGCCTTCGGGGCCGAGGTCGACGATCCAGTCGGCGGTCTTGATGACATCCAGATTGTGCTCGATCACCACTACCGTGTTGCCGTTGTCGACCAATTGGTGAAGCACGTCGAGCAACTGCTCGATGTCGTGAAAGTGCAAGCCGGTGGTGGGCTCGTCCAGAATGTACAGCGTGCGCCCGGTATCGCGCCGCGACAATTCCCTGGACAGTTTCACGCGCTGTGCTTCACCGCCCGAAAGCGTGGTCGCACTCTGGCCGAGCTTGATGTAATCCAGGCCCACGGCGCGCAGGGTGTCGAGCTTGCGCGCGATCACCGGCACCGGCTCGAACAGCTTGT
>CAZSOU010000056.1:0-16159 GCA_964608595.1 uncultured Rhodanobacteraceae bacterium | reverse complement strand
GTTTGGATGGCTAAATTATAGCCGGTGGCGAGGACTTGTTCAGAGTTTCCTTAGCTTGCTCCTCAGGAGCATTGAAAGCACAACAAAGCGCATCGATGGATAAGTATGGCGGAAATGAACGAGTTCAGACTCGAGCAACAGGATTCTTTCGCACAAAAAAGATTAATAATTACTGGTACCTCATAACCCCCGAAGGGCACCCATTTATATCCATAGGTGTAAACGGACTTAGATACAAAACTTATTCCGACAAACAATATAGTAAAAATACAAAAAATGAATATAATAGCAAGATAAATTTCCTAAATGCCTCTATAGTTTTATTAAAAAAATGGCATTTCAATACACTCGGCGGATGGAGTGATATCGACAGGACAGGAAAAGTAGAACGTATACCATATACGATAATACTTAGCCTTTTGGCAAAGGCAACCTCATTCTCAGATTGGAAAAAAATGGTATTACCTGACATATTTTCCACGAAGTTTAGGGCGAGCGTGATAAAAAATTCTAAGACTATTTTAGAAAACCACAAAAAGGATCCATATCTACTAGGTTACTTCACCGATAACGAACTGCGATTCTCATGGCTCTTGCCTAAATCTGGAAATAGAATGTACGCTCTTGATTGGTACCTAGGTCTAAAACCTGGTTTAGCGGCTGGATCCGAAGGCAGGAGAGCTGCAGTAAAATTTATCCGCAAAAGATATAACGATAATTACAAGGCATTCTCTGCAAATTGGAAAACAAATGCAAAGTCCTTTAGGGACCCTCTGAACAAGTATGCGCGAGCGTCACCGACCTGTCTGTTCGCAGATCACAGGGGCGTCAGGAAGGCAGGCTGGGTGCCTGTCAAGCCGGTGCACCGAAGATATGCGGACAGACAGGCCGGCCCCAACAGGTTGATTTCAAATGACGGGATCGGGTCCAGCCGGCCCGATGGCGCCCGTGCACACTTGTTCAGAAGGTCCTTAGTGATCTTATCCATATAAGCCACCCTAAACTCGAAGCCAAGCGCAAAGAGGAAGCGGAAAGTGACAGGAATGCCTTCACAAAATATTTAACAGAAAGTTATTACAAAATAATTATACCAATAATTCACAAATATGATCACAACCACCTCATACTTGGCATACGTTTTGGCAACGACAAATATGCTCCTAACGCCATTCAGGCAAACGTCAAGTACGCGGATGTAACTTCAATCAATCTATATACAAACTCTTTGAATAATAAAAAACGAACGAAAATATTTCATAAAGCCTGTAACGGTACAAAAGGTCCCGTGCTTATTAGTGAATTCACCTTTCGCGCGACAAAATTGGAACATCCCATCTCTAAAAGTAAACTGCTTCCTCATGTAGATACACCGCAAGACCGAGTAAAAGCATACAACTCATTCATTAGATCACTATTGAAGAGCCATTGTGTAGTTGGTTTTCACTGGTTTCGGTGGGAAGACCGACCGTTCACTGAGAGGAATAGCCAGCGTGGCAATAATTTTTCTGGAAATGTCGGCCTAGTCTCGGTACAGGATAAACCATGGACGATCTTTACTGATGGCATAACTGAGACTAATAAATCAATTTACACTATCACGAGAAAATTAAGATCGTACTGAATATGGTAACTTTTTACGTACTAGTGAAAGACCTAAAACCACGAAGAACATTGGATTACTCAATTGGGGTCTAGCCATAGCATGGATGAGCCCTGCAATAAGAGCTATAAATGTAGCCTTATAAAAGAGTTTTTCGTACGCATTCTGACTCGTTAATATATTGTGCCAACATCGGAAAACCGAGGAAATAAGTAACCATGCAAGTGTAAGTAAACCCAGAATCCCGGCACCGGTCCAAGCAGTAATGATGATATTATGTGAAATAAGCCTGAAACCATTATCTCTTTGAAATTGTTTCGAAAAAGCTTTATACCCAACCCCAAAGATAGGATTATTAGCGATTATCTTACCTCCCTCACGAAACATATCAACGCGCCCATGGTCAACACTATGACCAACTGCACTACCATCGCCTCCAAAAATTGCCGAGCCAGAAAATCTCTCGACAACACGCCGCATGTCAGAATGAAACGCCATCGAGTTCCACAATAAAAATCCGATACCACAAGCTAATATCGCCAAAATAATTACGTTCCGAAAAACCCTTAGATAGTCCTTACTTCCCCACACGACACTTGCAATTATAGTAATTAATGACAAGCCATATGCGGCTCGACTTGCCGACATAACAATAGCAATCAAGGCACTTGCTAACCCAATCGAAATAATGAACCTACTGCCGATACGCAGCTGAAGACCAAAAATTAGGTACGGAATACACAATATAATTACGGCTCCACCGAGATTCGAAAATGAGCCAACCGCATCCTTCATCTCGGAACTTATAACTCTAACCGCACCGTAGGTTATCTCACTTTGCATGAAAAGCACCAATACAGCGACACTCGCGATTAGCGCACATCTCATGACCCATTTAAATCTAACCTCATCGGGTAAGTTTGCCACTAGGTAACTAATACATATAAAAAATAGTAAACCGGTTGCTTGAAACAACGTGCGATACGGGTCGATTGACCACAGTGACGAAAGAAATAACGTGACTACAAAAAAAATAAGCGGAAAAATATTGCTTACTCCGCTCCTTCTAATGTCTCTATAACCGGCAGCCAGCATTATGGAGAAAATAATAAATACCAAAAAACCTACGTAATAGGCGGTAGTAAATTTGTAATAAAAAGCAAAAAGGTACCCAACGACGAAAAATAGAACGCCATTTGCTATAGCTATATTTTTACTTACGCGAAACACTATATAACACGCCCTTCTCATTATGACCTTTCATTCAAGAAAGTAGCCGCAATTAATTACGTCACTTACCTTAAAACTTTATGAAAGTTACTAAGTTCAACAAGACTCTCTTTGTTCATACTTATAACATACCACTATATTCATTGCAGACTGGCGATCTATCCAGACATTTAACCAACAGCAAGACAGGCACATTCACCCCTCCTTTCATTATGCAGCGTTATGTACGTCCGTTGAAAGAGACTATACGTGCACGGAAACACATGACATCAACGTCGAATATTTTTCATCGGTAAATAAATTCCGTTTTTATCACCTGAAAGCCAACCAAAAACGCCAAGAGCAAACCCGATTTGAGCGCAAATAAAGGCTTTTACTTTTCCGCGAATTGCTGCCACAAAAGTTATTGCTGCCGCTGAAACAAGCACTAACACTAATATCCACCATGACCAAAACAAAATGGTAAATGCTGCGGCGAAAGCAAGGCATAACAATGGTGAAATATAGCGAAGAAGTTTATGGGTCGTTAAGGCAACACTGAACATTGGATATCTGAACACATGGATAAGTTTCCACCGATTGAATGTTGACAAAAGCGACTTTCTCGTCATTCTTGCGCGAGCTTTTATCTCCTGTTTTGAGTTAGCATTAGGAAAATCCACACATTCGGCATGATTAGCTTGTACTGATAGATAACCATTTTTCCGTGCAAAGAGTACTATAACCTGATCCACGTCTTCATATGGCTGTATGGGCTCCCATATGCACTTTTTGTACGCAAGACACGCGCCATCTACCTTACTCAATACACCCAAGCGCGTTTCTAGACAGCGGACTTCCCTCTCCATCATCCGATATCTCAAGTAGCTTGACGATATCGGGGTGATATTCTCTGAGGAAAATTTGATTACTCCTCCTGCAACGGCAATATTTTCGCTTAACAGTGGAGAAACAAGTTCACATAACGTGTTGCGCATGAACTTCGTATCAGCATCGGTTGATACCAATATATCTGCGCTAGAAATTTCGGCCACTTTATTTTGCGCAAAAGACTGCCCGGATCCAGGCAAATCATCTATAACAGTAATATCGACATTTGGATGTGCTGAAGAAAAACTCCTTGCCAAAGCGGAAGTGTTATCCGTTGAATTATCTGAAACTACTATTATCTCTAGTTTATTTAACGGATAGCTTGTATCAATGATGTTAGACAATCGCTGCTCTATTATACTTGCTTCATTACGCGCTGAAAGATAAACGCACACCGGTGGCCATTCATCATCCAAAAAGCTCGATTTATTATCCGGACCATGATCTTTTTCTGGACGAACAAGCATCAGGATGAATCTCAATACAAGTACATAACCGCCATAGATAAGGAATAGCAAGAGAAAACTCACAACAAGAACAGCAGTAAGAAAAACATTCATCCAAGCAGTCTCAGCAGGTCGAAGTAATAAGGTCAATCTGATCGGATATTTTTTTAATTTCCATATCCCAAGTGTGCTCACGGACTGACGCCATGCCGTTGCCGGAGAGCTTACGGCGCAAGGCATCGTCATCATGAAGCCGGAACAAGACCTGGCACAGCGATGTTTCGTTCGCCACCTCGACCATCAACCCGTTTTGTTCGTCGTGAACATGGTTCGGGATGGCACCTACTGCGGTGGTGACCACCACTAGGCCACTTGCCCATGCTTCCCAGATACCTTTGGGCATTCCCTCCGCGTAACTTGGCAACACGTAAACATGGCCTTCGGCCATTGTGATCATCAGCTGCCGATATTCCAAAGCCCCGTAAAAGATCACGTTTTTTATACCGCGGTCGCGCGTGAACTTCTCAGCCTCCTCCCTGTCAGATCCATCTCCACATATTTCGAGCTGGGCATGCCGCCCGGAGTTCACGAGATGCTCGAATGCGACCAGCAGTTCGAATATGCCCTTGTGACGAAGTACCCGCCCAGCAAAGCAGATCTTAAGTGGTTCGTCAGGGTACCTTTGCGGGACCTGTTTGACTATGTCGGCATCTGTCACTAGCGAGGGCACGATCCACTGCGACCTCAAGGGACTCCCAAGAGCCGCATGGGTGGCAGGATCAATAATGAAATTGTGCCGCGCTATCTCAGCTATCCACTTATGATCCTTTTGTTTCTTCGACGCCACCCAGCGCGCTGCCACATCAAGGGGACTCCGTCCACTGTGACTGGCCCGGACTGTATCCTCGATAGGCGGCCCTGCCCAGTATGCAACGATAGGTTTACCTGCAGCGCTAGCTACCTTGGCTATGTGCTTTTCTAGGGAATGATGGATACGAAGGAAAACAATATCCGAATCGGCAACAAGCCGCTTGATTATAGGTAGGCTGAGCCTACGTATAATGACGCCTCTTTTAAGATAATCTCTGGTGTTCGCATAAAACGGCAGCTCGACAAATTGTGTCGCGTTTTCGTCAATGGGATCAGTCCCAGAATAGTCTTCTGGCGAAGCCTGACAGCGGCATGCTAGTACCAGCGACCCAGCTTTCCTGGCCAGCGGAGTAATGAATCGAGGAAACTGGTCCCGGGCCGGAACATGCCGACCAGAGGGTGTTCTCATGACATGGCTGTCGGTGAAAACAACGATCTTCGTTTTTTTTGCCCTGTTGATCATGTCCATCACACGGATCTCGCAATTACTTTAATAGCCTTTTCAACTCAGGTTCTGACCGATTTGTTAAGGCGCACGACTGCTTGCCCGCAAATATCTTTCACGGTCTGTTTCATAGTCGTGATATTCAGCGAGGCGAAGCACCATATCCCCAGCGCACGGCGCACAAGACCAACACCCACCAAGTTGCAAACACAACGACTAACTAAAAAACTGACCGCTACCCCGTACACTCCATAGGCTAGGCCTAAAACAATGCCAGCGCCGACTTGCACGACCAATGTGATGATGCTGCTCAACAGCAACTCGTGACGCTTTCCGGTCATGGCCAAGACGATTTGCCAGCCGCCGCTGGCTACATTCGTTGCCTGTGCCATGCACAACAGGAGCATGAGAACATACGCACTTTCGTAGTAGCTTCCGAAAACAGCACCCAGTAATGGCTTCCCAACAAAGACCAAGATTACCAGCAAAAACAAGGTACCCAGGAACAACACGCCGCACATGGAACGCATGATCGATTCCAAGCGCTTCATCTCCTGATTGGCATGAAGCCGAGATATAACCGGTGGAAGCACAGCGTAGACCACAACCATCGGTGCCAGAATGAGGTGCATACTGCGGTACGCCACACCGTACAATGCAACATGTTCGCCACTATCAACAGCAGCGGCAATCCATGCGCTGCCTAACGCATTGAGGACGATGATCGCCCCGGACAACCACAACGGCCACCCCTCTACAAGAGCTTCTCCGATGCTTAAGCGCTCTGCGCACGCAGAATCGCCGTCATAATCGGTATGCTTTCGCCATTGATGACGCAGCGACGCGATTGCGAGTACCACGACAATCAGCGAAGCTGCCAACATGACGAGTAGTGCTGACCTCAGCGTCAACCTGCCGGTAGCCCATAAAGCTATCATCATGCCACTGGCTAACACGGCATTGACGATGCCACTGTTTCTGACTCCTCCGTACAATGTTGCCGCACGAATATCATTAAGTCCGCGGAACGTTTCAGCCAGCTGGCGCTGCGTGGTAGCGCTAATAATCCACATTGCCAGAATACCGATATTCACGGCCAGCTCAGGCACATGCAGCACACCCCTGAAGGCACTGACTGCATAAAGCAAAAATACCAGTGTTACCACGATCGCTCCGGCCGCGGTAATCCAAAAGCAACGATGCACAACTTGGCGTACGTCTCTCCAGCTTTTGGTACTCGACCGAAGCGCGGCAAACCGGACAACCACTTGGTCCATCCCGATCGGAGCGATTCCCGACAGGATCACGATGGTGCTCAGAGCAATATAAAAAGCTCCATATTCGGATGGCACCAAGGAATTAACCAAGATGAATGTAAGCACAAAGCTGTTTGCCATCGAAAACAGCTTGCCGACCCCGGCCCACAATGTCCCATTGAAGGTTTGCTGTTTCAAAGACACAGACATGTAAGTCCCCTACGTGCCCGTAACGGGTCTGCCAACGGTCTACGCGTCAGCATGATCAAGCCGATGTATTATCGAGTAAACCACTTTACGGTCTTCTCCAGACCTTCAGGGAGCTGGGTTTGTGCTTTCCAGCCGAGAATCCTCTTGGCCTTACTGGTATCGGAGTAGTTTCGCGCAACGTCACCCAAGCGACGCTCTGTATGGATAAGGCGGGCATCCGGCACACCATGTACTGACAGGATCGGTAGTATGCACTCCACCAACTCACCCACGGTCGTCTCCGCATTGGTGGCAATCTGAAAGACTTCCCCGCCCACATCAGAGCGAGTCGCGGCCCGCTCGACCGCACGCACCAGGTCCTCGATGTAAATAAAGTCGCGCGTTTGTTTCCCGTCGCCATAAACTTCAAGCGTTTCGCCGGCCTGCGCCGAGCGGATGAACTTGGCCACGACGCTGCTTTTGTGGCCAGAACGCGGGCCATAGACATTGCCGAACCGGAGCGCCACGGTCTCGACCCCGAAGGTTCTGAAATAGGCGGAGCAATAGCCTTCCCCGGCCAGCTTGCTGGCCCCATAAGGTGACACCGGGTGCGGCGCCAGTTCTTCGTGAATGGGCGGCACGACCTCGCCGACGGGAGCTCCGCTGGAGGCAAAAACGAAACGCGTCACTTTGTTGTGACGGGCAGCCTCGAGCATGTTCAGCGTGCCCGTCACGTTGGTGACGCAATCAAGCCGGGGATTTTCCACGGACGGCGCCACGCCGGTGTTGGCCGCGAGGTGGACGATGACATCACAACCGGCAGCCACCTTCCCGGTGAGTTCTTCATCCAGGATATCCCCGACGACCAACTGCACTCTTGCATCACCTTTCTCAGGCCATGCGATCTGGCTACCCGCGTGATCGGCAGTCGACAGTTCATCGAACTGGGTGACACTCGCAAGATCTTTGCGAGTGCCCACGGTCAGATTGTCGAGAATCCGTACCGCATGATGATCCGATGCACCCAGCAAGCGCTCGATCAGGTTGAGACCGATGAAGCCGCAACCGCCCGTTACAAGCCACCTCATGCCCATTTTGTCCCTCTGAAGATGGCGTGCTTCTGGATGTTGTCCTTGTGCCTGGACACAAATTCGAGCATTTCAGCCAATACCTCGTCACTCAGAAGGTGCGGCTCCAAGCCCAGATCAACCAAACCCGTGTGGG
The DNA here is from genome assembly GCA_964608595.1 of uncultured Rhodanobacteraceae bacterium. Classification (GTDB taxonomy): domain Bacteria; phylum Pseudomonadota; class Gammaproteobacteria; order Xanthomonadales; family Rhodanobacteraceae; genus Oleiagrimonas. The sequence goes on along the minus strand of CAZSOU010000056.1, from coordinate 8,029 downwards.
TTGCGTTGTAATAATGTTCTTCCTTCTCCTTGCGCGGATTGGGCAAGGACTTGACCTGTACATCGAGTCCCATGCCGTTGCCAACCTTTTGTACCTTGTCGGCCAGCTCATTGACGGAGAACTGCTCGGTGAACTGGTTGAAAATGCGCAGTTCGCTCTGTTTTGCCGGGTTTTCCAAGGCCAATTGCAGGCAGCGCACGGTATCGCGGATATTGAGGTACCCGCGTATCTGACCACCTTTCCCGTAGACAGTCAGCGGATAGCCCGCGACCGCCTGCACGATGAACCGGTTGAGCACCGTACCGAACAATTCGTCATAGCTGAAACACGGCAGCAGCCGCTCATCCGCCTTGTTTTCGTCGGTGAACACACCGTAGACGGGACCCTGCATCAGGTCGGTCACGCGCAGGTCCCACATGCGCACGTAATACCAAAGCAGGTCGGTATCCATGACCTTGGTGGTGTGATACAAGCTGCCAGCCTGGCGCGGGTAGAGAAAGCGATCCTTGCGCCCCTTGTGCTCGATGTCGAGCCAACCTTCCTCGATATCGATATCGGGCGTTCCGTACTCGCCCATGGTGCCCAGTTTGACGATGTGCGCGTCCGGGCAGAACGTGTGCACGGCATGGATCAGGTTGGCCGTGACGCCGAGGTTGTTGTGCAACGTCAGCATCGCTGTCTCGCGGCTCACCATCGAATAGGGTGCCGACGGCTGCTCCGCGTAATGGACGATGGCATCCGGTGCAAACTGCTTGAACAGGCGTTCGACAAACGGCCACTCGTTCAAGTCGCCGACATGCACCTCGATGCGCTTCCCGGACGTATCTTCCCAGAGCCGCGCACGCTCATGCAGGTTGGGCGCCGGGTACAAGGGCTCCACATCCTCTTCGCGCGCCGCGCGTCGACGCAAATAGTTGTCCGCGACAGCCACTTCGTGGCCGCATGCGGAAAGATGCATGGCCGTCGGCCAGCCAAGATAACCGTCACCACCCAGAATCAGAATTTTCATGATGCGTTGGTCTCCTTGTCACCGGGCCAATAGCGTTGTGCCGCATTCTCGTACATCTGGACATCCAGCAAACCGTCACTCCTCAAAAGATCGGCCAGCTCGTCTTTCGACATGACTGCCTCCGAGCCGGAATTGTAGGGATTGGTCACCTTGCGTGAAACCACTGATGGGTAGTCATACTCGATGGATTGGTAAATACCCCTGAACGCCGGAAGCACGACGAAGTAGTGCTCCAGTTCAATGGCCCTCCGGGTTTCTTCGCCGCTCATCAGCTCTTCGTAAAGCTTCTCGCCGGGCTTGCTGCCGATCTCCGTGATCCCGATTTTATTTGGGTCTTCACTAAACCGTGGCGCAAGCTCTTCGATCATGGCCTTGGCAAGATCCTGAATGCGAATGACCGGCATCTTGGTGATGAACACCTCTCCACCCTTGCCCAGCATCGCCGATTCGATCACCAGCTGAACCGCTTCTTGCGTGTTCATGATGAAACGGGTCATGCGCGGGTCGGTCAGGGTGACCGGTCCGCCGTGGGCGATCTGGTTGGCAAACACGGGGACAACGGAACCGCGCGAACCGAGCACATTGCCGAAGCGCGTGGATATGAACACCGGCTTGCCATTGCGTGAATGACTGTTGGCTGCGGTAATCAGGCGCTCACCCATCAATTTGGAAGTACCCATCACGCTGGTCGGGTTGACCGCCTTGTCGGTGCTCATCAGGACAACGCGGTCGACTTGTGCTTCCTGGGCCGCCCAAATGATGTTTTGTACGCCGAGAATGTTGGTCTTGACCGCATCCAGCGGGGAGCGCTCGCATACCACCACGTGCTTGAGTGCCGCCGAGGCAAATATGACATCCACGCTGCGCGCAACCTGCAGCAGCAAGTCCTTGTCCCTGATGTCGCCGATGAGAAATCGTGCCCGCGGGTCCGAGAGGTATTCCTGGTCCAGTGCAAAAAGCTCGCTTTCATTGTTGTCGATACCGATGAGCTCCTCGATCTCGTACTTTTCCGATGTGAGAAGCTCCCGGATAAGCGCCGACCCAACCGTGCCGCAAGCGCCTGTGACGAGGACACGTTTACCTCGCAATTCGTACATCGTTTACTCCTATGGTCGTCACGCACCGCATGAAAAAGCCGCCCACGTGCTTTTTCGGTCGGGCGATATGAAAAACGGCAGCTGGACGTAGCCTGCCATCACGCAATCGGGAAATGTATCAAAAATGGTGAAGGTGTCGAGGAGGAGGTCATCAGGCTTTGGAGCGCTCAAGTTTTCCCGTCCGCGGATCCAGATGCAATCCGCATTCCTTCACGCTGCCACGTTCCCACCACCAGCGACCCGCACGATCGTCCTCGCCTTCTTTGACCGCCCTCGAACAAGGGGCGCAGCCAACGCTTTTGTAGCCCCTGTCGAGAAGTGCATTGTACGGCACGGAATGCTCATGGATATACGCCCACAGTTCTTCGGAGGTCCAGTGAATCATGGGGTTGAACTTGTGCATCCGGTTTTCTTCGTCCCACAGATACGCGCTCATTTGGGCTCGCGCATGTGACTGCTCCCTCCTGAGGCCGGTCAACCAGGCCTTCTTGCCTTCCAGTGCCCGCTTCAAGGAGTTTACCTTGCGAATGGCGCAGCACTCTTTTCTGCGCTCGATGCTTTGGTAAAACGCATTCGGTCCGTGCTTTCGGACCCACGGGTCGATTTCGTCGGACCTTGGTGTCAACACTTTTATGATGGATCCGTAACGGGAAATAGCTGCCTGCAGCAATTCGTAGGTTTCGTTCGGCAAGCGTCCCGTATCCAACGTGATGATCTCAATATTGAACCCGTGCTTGGAGATGAGATCTGTCATCACCATACTTTCCGGGCCCAAGCCATTGGCCAGTACCGAAGGACTGTATTCATTGTTGATCCGGTCCAGCCAGCCTTCCGTCTCGACCAGAGATTTGGCATATTTGCGGTTGTTCATATACGACATGCAACAAGCCTCACTGATTCGCTCCTTCGCAATCAATATGCATTTTTGCCAAAAACGCTCAATGTCGCGGTTCTCATGATAATTCTGAAATCCATCATCAACGACCAATTGCATATGTAGTACATGTCGTATTCGATGCGCTTTGTCAGGTCTGTGTCACCACGCCAGCCATTGACCTGCGCCCACCCCGTGATTCCCGCTTTCACCAAATGCTTGTGCATGTATTTGGGAATGTTCTTCTTGAACTCGTGGACAAATACAGTTCGCTCCGGACGGGGACCGACAATGGACATTTCGCCTTTGAGAACATTGATGAATTGCGGCAATTCATCGAGGCTGGTCTTGCGCATGAATCGCCCGATACCTGTTGCCTGCTTATCTTTTGCCCCACCCCAACGCACGCCGGCACTCTCCACGTCCACCGGCATGGAACGGAATTTAAGCATTTCAAACTCGACACCATTCATGCCGACGCGTTTTTGCCGGTAAAACACCGGCCCCTTGCTGCTCAACTTCACGCCGATGGCCAACAACACCATCAACGGACTGATGAAAATGAGGATCAACGCCGACAATACGCGATCCTCGATCGCCTTGAGCAGGCGCGCATGCCCCGTAATGCGACTACTCCGCAACGTGATGACCGGCACCCCACCCAGCTCGCTGGCTTGCTGATTGAGCAGTTCGTACCCGAACAAATCGGGGATCAGGCGCACCGTGGCCGCGGTGTCGTTGAGCGCGTTCGCGATGCGGCGAATGTCAACCTCGGCACGCATCGGCAGCGCAATCCATAACTGCTCACACCCCATGGCATCACCACGAGCGACCAGCTCGTCCAGATGGCCCAGACGCGGCAGGTCATCGATGGAGCCTTGGTCGTGTGAGGTTTCCACGTACCCAACCACATCCAATCCCATCCACGGGCTGCGCCGCGTAGCTTCAACGATTTGCCTGCCGGCTTGCGTGGCACCGACCAGCAGTACTTTGCGTGTATCCACGCCACGCGCACGGATGAAGCCAAGCATACGGCGCGAGACGAATCGGTGCAGGGCAAACAGTACGGCCGCAGCGGCAATCCAGCCGGAGATCCACAGACGCGAATAGGATTCGGTGGTTTTGAGCATCCAGTTGAGCGCGAACAGCGCCACCATCACACCAATCCATGCCAGCCATACACGAAAGATTTCTACAGCCAGGCTTTCGCCGCGCCAGCTGCGATAGATATTGCTGGCGGGGAATATGATCAACGTGAGCAATACAGCCAAAATGATGCCGCTGCGATAGGGCTCACCCATGGCCAAGGCGTCAAAACGCAGGGTGTAGATGCCCCAGCCGGTCAGAGCAACGGTGACCAAGTCGCCCACGCGCAACAAGATATCGAGAAGGGCCGCATACTTCGAAAAAAAGCTGGTGTCCGAGCGCTCGGCCAAGCTCGATGTTTGTGGTGCAAGCAGCATTGTCCATGTTCTCCTTTTTCCGTATCGCTACGGTTGCACATACCGACCTTCGACGAGGTCGGTATTTCCCCTGCCTCGGGCGATACACCGGCTCATTACGAATAGCTGCGGCACCCCCCGAGGCAAACCCGGCCTAACTCGAGACCGACGCGCCCTGTCACTGCTTGGCGATCCATGATGATACGAGCTTTTCGCCGCTTTGTGACGGGGGTCAATGAAATTGCTTAAGGAATTGTACACACGAAATTCAGGTTTGTGCAGATGACAAGGCAAGAATTTCCGGGTGCAATCCGTGTGCAACAACGTGCCAACGCCAACCCTGGACCCACAGCATCTCAACGATGCCTGCCCTGAAGAAAAGAGCAGCAACAATAGCTCAGGCCTTGGACGTACGGTAGTCGTAGTAGCCGTAGGAGTAGTAGCCGGCGGCGCGTTTTTCCACGGCGTTGAAGATGGCGCCCTTGATGTGGACGTTGTTCTGCTCGAAGCGCTGTTTGGCGAGTTCGATTTCCCGTGCCTGATTCATGCCGAAACGGGCGACCAGGAGGCTGGTGCCGGCGTGATTGCCGATGATTGCGGCGTCGGTCACGGCCAGGATGGGCGGGGTGTCGACGATGACCAGGTCGTAGCGGGTCGACAAGGTCGCCAGCATCTGCGTGAAGTTGGTGTGCATCAACAATTCGGACGGATTCGGCGGCACTTTGCCGCGAGCGATGAAGTCCAGCCCCTCGACCGAGGTGCCGTGGATGGCATCTTCCGGTCCCGCCTGACCCGACAGCACATCCGACAGGCCTTTTTCGCCCTTGCCCATGACGTGGTGCAGGGTGCCTTTGCGCAAGTCGCCATCGATCAGCAATACGCGCTGGCCAGCCTGGGCGATGACGCACGCCAGGTTGGTGGAGACGAAGGTTTTGCCGGCGTCGGGGCTGGCGCCCGAAATCATGAGAATGTTGTTGCCGGCTTCCAGCATGGCGAAATGCAAGCTGGTACGCAGGCTGCGAATGGCTTCGACGGCCAGGTCCGCCGGATCGTCCACCGACAGCAAATGCAACTTGCCGTCGGCACGGCGATGCGGCGTCGTGAAACGCGCTTCGACGTCGCGCTGGTAGGTGCTGAGTGGCACCGAGGCGTACACCGGCAGGCCCAGTTGTTCGATGTCTTTGGGGTCTTCGATGCCGCGGTTGAGCATTTGCTGCAGGAATACCCAGGCGACGGCCAGAAAACCGCCCAGTAAGACACCGACGATGACGATCAGTACCCGCTTGGGCTTGACCGGATCGGTAACATCCACGGCCGCCTTGTCCACCACGCGTGCATTACCGACGGTCCCGGCACGTGTCACGTTGAGTTGCTGGGCTTGCGACAGCATGGCGGTGTAAAGCTGCGTGCTGACCTGAACATTCAGGGTCAAACGCAGCAGCTGTTGCTGGGTTTCAGGCAGGCTGCCGACCTGTTTTTCCAGCGCCTGTTTCTTGGCTTTGAGCTCGGCTACCTGCTGCATCATGGTCTGGTAGGCCGGATGTTTGGAGGTGAATTTCTGTTCCACTTCCGCCTGCTGCAGACGCAACTGTGACAGGCTGGTCTCCACGGCGGCGATCTGATCGAGCAGACCCTTGTTCTTCAGATCGAGGTTGGCCGTATGCGCTTTGGTCTGGTAAGCGGCCAAGGCGTCTTCGGCCTTTTCCACTTTTTGATGAACGGCCGGCAGTTGATCTTTGACGAACTTCAGGCTCTGCGCGGCTTCCGCCGAGGCGCGCTCCACGTTCTGCAATACGTACTGATGCACGACACCGTCGAGAATGGCAGCAGCTTCCTGCGGATCGGCAGCTTCGTAGCTGACGCCGATGATGCCGGAGTCCTTGCCCTCCTCGCTCGCGCTGACGATGCTTTGCACGTGGCTGACCGCCTGCAACCGGGGTTGACGCACCACGCTGAATTCCATGCCGGGATTGGCGTCCAGCGTCTTGACCTGAATCGTGACGCCATGCCCTTTGACGGGGCCGCCAATGGGGCCCTGCAACAACAGGTTGCCGTCGTCGTCGAGCAGTTTGAAGTTGTGGTTCTCGCCGGCGACCAATGTCAGCTCTTGGCCGATGAGGCTCTTGGGCATGTCGAGCTGGTAGATCTCGAGCTTGGAGCCGCCCCAGTCGTAACTGTCCATGCCGAGCCAGGCGCCGGCCACCTCGCCGGGTTGGTCCGGACTGTAATGGCGGGCGATGAAACCGCCGATCAGCGGAAAGCGATGCGGCGTGACGACGATATCCAGCTTTTGCTTGTCGACCACTTTGCCGACGACCATGCGCGAGGTCATCAAGGCGATTTCGGTAACGGCTTCGGGGGCGGAGTCGCCGGCTAGTTGCGACAGATCCTGCAACCCCGGAAGCGCCGGCATTTTCTGTTCCACCTGCACCATGGCGTTGGCCTGGTAGATGGGTGTGGCCAGGATGGCGTAGGCCAGGCTGATGATGAAGAAAACACCGACGACGATGGCGATCAGCCAACGTTTGTCCCACAGCGTACCGAGCAGTTCGCGCAGGTCGATCTCGTCATTGTCGTCCATGGCCTGGGCGGGTACGTCATGGGTTTTGGAGTGCATAGATAGTCCGTGATCCGAAAGCAATAAGCCGAGTCAGATGGTGGCAAGCAACATGAATGGCAGTTGCTTCACCGGTTGTCAAGATAAGGCAGCCAGCCTTGCACCGCACGATCGATCATGGTGTAGACGTGCTCGAACGCGGGGCGCTGCTGGCGGTAAGGGTCGGGAATATTCTTCTGTTGGCCCCATTTGTCCAGCAGAAAAACGCGTCCGGTCGCATGCGGCGCCCGGCGCGCAATGGTATCAAGATGAGATTGTTCCATGCCGAGGATGAGGTCGGCCTCACGAATGAGGGCATCATCCAATTGGCGCGCCTTGTGCCCGCCGCCGTCGATGCCGTGTTCTTCCAGGACCGCCAACGCGGTGGGATCCATGGGTTTGCCGACCAGGGCGCCGATGCCCGCGGACGATACGGTCGCGTTCGGCAAATAATGCTGAAACAGCCTTTCGGCCGTGGGACTGCGACAAATGTTGCCGACACAAACCACCAAAATCCGTTGGAACACCGAGTATCAGGCCTCTTTTTACGTGATTGCAAACGTCGCCCGGCCGGAAAAGGCCCGCGGCGCTCGCGCAATCTTGGCGGCACGAGGCATGGTTTGGCAAGCGCGGCGTGCGTGTGCTGGTGCAGAGTGATGGCGGGAGAAACTGTGAAAATTTCTTCATTACAACCAATGGTTGATGAATGGGGAATCGGCCGCAATTCAGCGGAGGCCGTCCGGTTGGTGCGGTGATGTCCGTCGTTTCGGGCACCTGATGATGCCTCGTTCCTCAGCTTGAGATTCCCGTTCGCACTGAGCGTGGCTTGCGACAGCAAGCGAAGTCCAAGTGCCCGCGCCACACCCTTCGACTTCGGCGCTTCGCGCCTACGCTCAGGGCGAACGGGAGTTGAGTTGCTGAGAAACAGGATTTACCCGCCCCTGCCGGGAGCCTCGAAAACCGCGGATCATCGGCGTTTCCTGTGGGAGGGGCCGGTGGCCCCGACAGGGT
>CAZSOU010000055.1:0-16420 GCA_964608595.1 uncultured Rhodanobacteraceae bacterium | reverse complement strand
CGTACAGGGCGTCGTAGAGCGGGCGCAGGTAGGGGTCGACTTTCTGGCTCAGGTCGCCGGGCAGGAAACCCAGCTTCTCGCCGGCCTCGACGGCCGGTCGCACCAGCAGAATGCGTTCGGCTCGACCGGTTTCCAGCGCTTCCACGGCACTGGCCACGGCCAGATAGGTCTTGCCGGTACCGGCCGGGCCGATACCGAAGTTGATGTCGTGGGTGGCGATGGCGTGCAGGTAGCGTTGCTGGGTGGGGCCGCGGCCCTTGACCACGCCGCGCTTGACCTTGATGACCACCTCCTGCGCTTCATCGGCGGCATCCTCGGCCAGCGCGTCGATGCCGGATTCGGACATCATCACGTGAATGCGCGGCGCGTCCAGGGTTTCGTTGGCGGCCGCGTCGTACAACGTGTGCAGCAATCTGTCGGCGGCTTTCACGGCGGAGGGTTCGCCGATCACCCGAAACACGTTGCCGCGATTGGAAATTTCCACGCCCAGGCGCAGCTCGATCTGGCGCAGGTGCTCGTCGAACGGGCCGGCGAGGTTGGCCAGGCGCACGTTGTCGTCGGGTTCGAGGGTGAAATCGTGTCGGGTGGGAGCAGCGGTCATGGGGTGCGGGCAAAATGGGTCGGGACACCATGGTACTTGCTCGAGTCGGCGTCCATGGCACGAAAACGGGAGCGTTGCCGCAAGCGATGGACGACGCGCATCCGTCCGCCGACGCGATGTGTCATCCGGTTGCAAATAATTAATTGTTTAATTAATAATGGCGACATGACGTCATCCCGCAAACCTCGTGTCACCCGCCGCGGCGCCGGTCGTCCCAGCGACGACGGTGTGGACCATCGTGAACGCCTGCTGGATGCCGCCATCGCACGTTTCGCGCGCGACGGCATCGGTGCGACGTCGTTGCGCGCCATTGCCGCCGACGCCGAGGTGACGCCGGCGATGCTGCATTACTACTTCGGCGACAAGGAACAACTGAAGCGCGCATTGATCGACGAGCGCCTGCGGCCGGTGCTGACACCGTTGCACGAACGGTTGGCGCAAGTCGACGAGGACGACCCGGCGGCGCTGATCAGCGCTTTCGTGCACGGCATTCACGCGGCCGTGGCGCGGTATCCGTGGGTGCCGTCGTTGTGGGTACGTGAGGTGTTGTGCGAGGGCGGTCAGCTGCGCGAGGTGATGTTCAGCGAGTTGCTGCCCAGCCTGCCGCATCTTCTCGCCGGGCGCTTTGCCGAGGCGCAAAACGCCGGACGGCTGCATCCGGCGATCGACCCGCGCTTGCTGGTGGTGTCGTTGATCGGTCTGACCCTGTTCCCCATCGCCGGCGCGCCGGTGTGGCAAAACGTTTTCGACGCCGGCGACATCGATCTGCCGGCTTTGCTGAAACACACCATGGCGCTGTTGCAGACGGACCTGACCGCGGCGCCGCGCGGAGAGATCGCATGAACAAACGCATTCTGCGCCGTCTGACGATGTTGGCGGCGCTGGCGCTGACCGCCTGCGGATCAACCACGCCGGAAGCGCTGGGTACGCTGGAGTACGACCGCATCACGCTGCCGGCGCCGGCGTCCGAACGCATTGTCGCCGTCGACGTGCACGCCGGCGAGCGCGTCGAGCCCGGACAGGTGCTGCTGCAACTGGATCCGTCACATACGCGCGCCGAACTGGCCGCCGCCAAGGCGCAAGTCCGGAATCAGCGCGAGGTATTGACGGAACTGCAAGCCGGACCGCGTGCGGAAGACATCCAGCAGGCTCGTGCCGACCTGACCTCGGCAAAAGCCGATGCGAGCGACGCACAGGCTTATTACGCACGTCTGCTGCCGCTGCAGGACAAGCATTACGTGTCCGCCGACAAGATCGACAGCGCGAAAGCCGCCGCCGGTGCGGCCCGTGCCCGGGTGGATGCCGCACGGGCCGCGCTGAACGAACTGTTGCATGGCACGCGCCCGGAAAGACTCGCGCAGGCGAGGGCGTCGCTGGCGGCCGCCAAGGCGAAAGCGCAGGCCGAGAAAGTGCTGTTGGGCAAGTTGACCGTGGTGGCACCGCGCGCCGGCATGGTCGACAACATTCCCTACAAGCGCGGCGATCAGGCGCCCGTCGGCGGGCCGCTGGCGATTCTGCTGGTCGGCGACGCTCCCTATGCGCGCATCTACGTGCCCGAGCGACAACGCGCCGGCGTGCACGTGGGCGATCAGGTCGACGTGCGCGTCGACGGGCAGGATCAGACATTCCGGGGCACGGTGCGCATGGTGCGCAGCGAGCCGGTGTTCACGCCGTACTACGCCCTGGCCGGTGGCGACGCGGCGCGCTTGAGTTACATCGCCGAAATCACCTTGGGCGAGAAGGCCGGCAAACTGCCAGCCGGCCTGCCAGTCCATGTGGCGCTGTCCGGGGACGAGCCGTGACTTCGGCCGACGATGGCGTCATCCGGGCGCACGGCCTTACCCGGCGTTTCGGCGAACTGACGGCGGTCGATCATGTCGATCTGGAAGTGCGCGCGCGCCAGGTATACGGCTTCCTCGGACCCAACGGTTCGGGCAAATCCACCACCATCCGCATGTTGTGCGGTTTGCTGACACCCAGCGAGGGCGATATCCGGGTACTGGGCATGGAGATCCCGCGTCAGGCCGACGCGTTGCGCATGCGGGTCGGTTACATGACGCAGCGTTTCTCGTTGTTCGACGACATGACCGTGCGCGAGAACCTGGAGTTCCTGGCCGCCATCCACGACATCTCGCGCAGGGACACGCGCCGGCGCGTCGACCAGTTGATCGGGGAGTACCAGTTTTCCGACCGCCAGAAACAACTGGCGGGCAGCATGAGCGGCGGTCAGAAGCAGCGCCTGGCGCTGGCCGGTGCGGTGATCCACAAGCCCGAACTGCTGTTTCTGGATGAACCGACCAGCGCCGTCGACCCCGAGTCGCGTCGGCACTTCTGGGAAAAGCTGTTCGAACTGGCCGGCGCCGGTACGACCATTCTGGTGTCCACGCATTTGATGGATGAGGCGGAACGCTGCCATCGGTTGGCAGTTCTCGATCGTGGCGTGCTGGTGGCCGACGACACGCCGCCCGCGCTGGAGCGCAAACTCCAGGGACGCACCCTGGTGGTGCAGGCGGACGAGCCTCGGCGGATCCAGCCGTTGCTGGATGGTGCCGACGGCGTCGTGGCCGTGGCGCAGGTGGGCAATGCCTTGCGCGTGCTGATGCGTGAAGGCGACGATGCGCCGGCAAGGTTGCATCGGGCACTGGCCGATGCGGGCGCCGATGTCGCCGTCGAGCGCGTCGAGCCGAATCTGGAAGACGTGTTCGTTGCCGTCACCCAGGATGATGCGCGCCGCAGCCGCGAGCGTGCCGCATGAATCTGCGCCGCCTGTTCGCCATCGTCGCCAAGGAGCTGCGGCAGATGCGCCGCGACCGGGTGACATTGGGCATGATCGTGCTGGTGCCGGTGATGCAGTTGATCCTGTTCGGCTACGCGATCAACTTCAACCTGCGCCATCTCGATGCCGGCATCGCCGATCAGGCGCACACGGCCGGGTCGCGCGCGCTGGTCATGGACATGGTGGCGACGGGCGTCATCACGCCCGTCGCCGCGGTCGACACGCCGCAGCAGTTGATGGACATGATCCAGCGCGGCAGGATCAGCGTCGGCATCGTCATTCCCCCCGACTTCGAGCGTCGTCGCAGCGAAGGCCGGCAGGTGGCGCAGATACTTGTCGACGGCAGCGACACGTCGGTGCAGAGCGCGGCAGCGCAACTGGCGCAGGTGCCGGTGGCGCGCATGACGCCGGACACGCGTGCGCCCATGCGATCCACGCCGCCGACTGCGTCCATCGGCATCGTCAGTTTCTACAATCCGCAGCGACGGACGGCCGTCAACATCGTGCCGGGGCTGATCGGCATCATCCTGACCATGACCATGGTGATGTTCACGTCCGTCGCCATCGTGCGCGAACGTGAACGCGGCAACATGGAAATGCTGCTTGCCACGCCGATGACGCGGGGCGAACTGATGATCGGCAAGGTATTGCCGTACGCCGTGATCGGCCTTGTCCAGACCACCCTGGTGCTGATCCTCGGGTTATGGCTGTTTCATGTGCCCATACGCGGCAGCGTCGTCGACGTCTATGTCGTTTCGATACTGCTGATCGCCGCCAACCTCGCGTTGGGCTTGCTGATTTCCACGCGGGCGCGGTCACAGTTCCAGTCGATGCAGATGACCATGTTCATCATGCTGCCGTCGATCCTGTTGTCGGGCTTCGTGTTTCCGTTCGCCGGCATGCCCAGGGTCGTGCAGTGGATTGCCGAAGTATTGCCGTTGACGCACTTCATCCGCCTGATTCGCGGCGTCATGCTGCGCGGAGCAAGCCTCTGGCAGATGTGGATCGAAGTGCTGATCATGGTGGGCTTCATCGCCGTGCTGCTGACAGTGTCGATCGCACTGTTCCGCAAGCGCCTGGATTGATTGAAAACATCATCAATCGCGGCCATGGGCCGCTCCCGCATGACTTGCCCGAAACTTCAAGACACCCCTGTGGGGAACCTCGAAAAACGGTTGCACGTACCCTATGTGGGAGGGGCCGGTGGCCCCGACAGGATCTGCCGCATGGTCCATCGGGGCCACCGGCCCCTCCCGCAGAAAGCTCCGATGATCCGCGGTTATTCGAGGTTTCCGGAAGGCTCAGGCGGCGACGCGCCCGCGCAGCGAGTTGCTCATGGCCTGGGTGATGGTGACGTCGACGAACTGGCCGACCATGCGCGCATCGCCGGGGAAGTTGACGAAGCGCATGTTTTCGGTGCGCCCGGTCATCTCGTTGGGGTTCTTCTTGCTGGGGCCTTCCACCAGCACGTTCTGCGTGGTGCCGACCATGGCTTCGCTGATCTTCTTCGCGTTGGCGTTGATGACGGCTTGCAGGCGCGACAGGCGCTCGTGCTTGGTCGCGTCGCTGGTGTCGTCAGGCAGGTTGGAGGCCGGGGTGCCGGGGCGGCGCGAATAGATGAAGCTGAAGCTGTTGTCGAAGCCGATGTCGTCGATCAGCTTCATGGTCTTTTCAAAATCGCGGTCGGTCTCGCCGGGAAAGCCGACGATGAAGTCCGAGGAAATGGAGATGTCCGGCCGCACCTCGCGCAGCTTGCGGATGCGCTGCTTGTATTCCAGCGCCGTGTAGCCGCGCTTCATGGCGCTCAGGATGCGGTCGGAACCGGCCTGCACCGGCAGGTGCAGGAAGTTGGCCAGCTTGGGCACGTTGGCGTAGGCCTCGATCAGCGAATCGGAAAACTCGACCGGATGCGAGGTGGTGAAACGGATGCGGCCGATGCCGTCGATCTCGGCGATGGCGTGGATCAGCACGGCCAAGTCGGCCACGCCGCCGTCGAACATCGGGCCGCGGTAGGCGTTGACGTTCTGGCCCAGCAGGTTCACTTCGCGCACGCCCTGTTCGGCCAGCATCGCCACCTCGCCGACCACATCGTCAAACGGGCGGCTCAATTCTTCGCCACGGGTGTAGGGGACGACGCAATAAGAGCAGTACTTGGAGCAGCCTTCCATGATCGACACGAAGGCGGTGGGGCCTTCGGCACGCGGCTCGGGCAGGGCGTCGAACTTCTCGATCTCGGGGAAGGAGATGTCCACCTGCGGCTGGTGCGTTTCGCGGTTGGCCTCGATCATCTCGGGCAGGCGGTGCAGGGTCTGCGGGCCGAACACCAGGTCCACGTAGGGCGCGCGCTTGACGATGGCTTCGCCTTCCTGCGAGGCCACGCAGCCGCCCACGCCGATGACCACCGGCTTGCCACCTTTCTTGAACGATTTCCAGCGGCCCAGTTGGCTGAATACCTTTTCCTGCGCCTTCTCGCGGATCGAACAGGTATTGATGAGGATGACGTCGGCCTCGGCCTCGTTGTCGGTCAGCTCCAGGCCGTGGGATTCCTTGAGCACGTCGGCCATCTTGGCCGAATCGTATTCGTTCATCTGACAGCCGTGGGTTTTGATGAAAAGCTTGCCGGTCATGGACTTGCGTTGGTTTTCGGTGAACCGCGCAGTGTACGCCGCATTTCCGGGTGATGCCAGCGGCATTCCGTTGGCTTTGCATAATGTGAACGGCGCCACAATCTGTGGCCGTGCCTGCGCGCACAATTTTCGCCATGCGCGTTGCCGATGGCCCAGGGGAAGGCGCCGGCCAGTTGGGGCGGACTTTCTCGTTCCTGAACACTCGTCTTGCCGGACGGGTGGTTTTGGCGTGTCTGGCGCTCGTGTTCGCGTTCTGGTCGCATGCGGCGCATGCTGACATGTATCGATGTCATGGGGTACAGGGCGAATCGGTATTTACCGGTCATCCGGAGGGTTATGCCCATTGCAAGCGCATCAGCGTGTCGGGGCAGCAGCGGTTGTCGCAAGCCGCCGACCATCACGCGGCCCGGGTCACCACGACGCCCTCCGAGCGTCGCCACAACCGTGCCAAGGTGTTGCGCGGCACGGTGTACCGCATCACGCGCGCCGACGGCAGCATCGAATACACCAATGTCAAGCCGCGCCATGGGCATGCACACGAGGTGGAGCAGTTGTTCACCTACATCGACCGCTGCGCGGCGTGCAGCGTGCATTCGTCGATCGACTGGGCGACGGTGCCGCTTGATCTGAAGTCGTATGGCAAGGCCGTGCGCGTGGCGGCCGCCCGATACGGTGTCAGTCCGGCATTTCTGCGGGCGGTCATCCATGCGGAAAGCGCCTTCAATCCCAATGCGCTGTCCCATGCCGGCGCGCAGGGGCTGATGCAGTTGATGCCGGGTACGGCAAGTGACATGGGAGTGGCCGACGCCTTCAATGCCGCGCAGAACATTCGCGGCGGCGCACAATATCTGGCCCGGTTGCTGAAGGACTTTCACGGCAACCGCACCCTGGCGGCGGCGGCGTACAACGCCGGCCCCGGCGCGGTTCGCAAATACCACGGTGTGCCGCCGTATGCGGAAACCGAGGTGTACGTGAAGCGCGTGGGTACCTTGTACCGCCGTTACGCCAAGGCGCTTGGCGGCATGAAGCTGGCCGTGGCGGGGAAATCGAGCTGAGCCTTTGCCCGTTCGTCCTGACGCGTCGACGAATGGATCCGGGCCACACGGCATCCGCGTTGCAACGCGGTGACGGCCGCACGTGGCCTCAAGGTTGTCGCCACAGGGCCGTCACCGCCTCCTCGTCCACGCCGGTCACGATTTCAGCGCGACCGATGCCCCGCCACAGAATCAGGCGCAATTCACCGGCGCGGTTTTTCTTGTCCAGTCGCATGTGACCGGTCAACGCTGCCGGGTCGCAACCGGCGGGCACGGTGACGGGCAGGCCGGCGTGTTGCAGCAACGTGGTCAGCCGTTGCTGGTCGGCGGCATCCGCCATGCCCAGCCGTGTCGACAGTTGCGCCGCCAACACCATGCCGATGGCGACCGCTTCGCCATGCAGCAGCGTGCCGTAGCCTGTCTCGACTTCCAGTGCGTGGCCGAAAGTGTGGCCGAAGTTGAGCAGGGCGCGTTCGCCTTGTTCCTTTTCGTCGCGCACCACCATGCCGGCCTTGAACCGGCAGCTGTGCGTGATCAGTGTGCGCAAAGCGTCGGGGTCGTGGGCGAGCAGCGCGTCGATCATGGCTTCCACGCGAGTGAAAAACGCGGCGTCGCCCAATGCGCTGTGCTTGATCGCCTCGGCAAGCCCGGCGCGAAACTCGCGTGTCGGCAAGGTGCGCAGGGTATCGGTGTCGATGATCACGGCACGCGGCTGGTGGAACGCGCCGATCAGATTTTTTCCCGCCGGAAGGTTGGCGCCGGTCTTGCCGCCGACCGACGCGTCGACCATGGCCAGCAGCGTCGTCGGCATCTGCACGAAATCGATGCCGCGCATCCAGCAGGCGGCGGCGAACCCGGCCATGTCACCGACCACACCGCCGCCGAGGGCGACAATGGTGGCATCGCGCGTGGCGCCAAGCTCGGACAGGGCCGCGAAAATGCGCTCGATCGTGGCCAGCGTCTTGTGGTCTTCGCCATCGGGCACGATCACGTGGGCATGATGCAAGTCCGCGAGACCCGTGAGCACGCGTTGCAGGTAGAGCGGCGCGACGGTGGTATTGCTGACCACCAGCACGTGCCGCCCGCGAACATGACGCCGCCAGACAGCCGGGTCATCCAGCAGACCGGCGCCGACATGAATGGGGTAACTGCGTGTGTCGAGGGCAACGTCGAATGTCTGCATGAAAGTCATTGTGGTTGAATGGCGCGGCGGACGGGAGCCTGTGGATCCCGCTCTTCGCGTGGTCGCGTCGGTTTCACTCGACGCCCTCGGCCGACGGTGGTCGCCAGACGCCGTCCAGGGCATCGATGACGCGATGGGTTGCGCGCGTGACCGGTTCGCTGCGGCCCACGATGTGCAGGTCGGCAATCGAACGGTACAGCGGGGTGCGTTCGGCCGCCATGGCGGCAAAGCGCCGGCGTCGATCGGCGCCCGCCAGCAACGGGCGTTGGCGATCGCGTGACAGGCGCTGCAGTTGCTGCTCGATGCTGGCGTCGAGCCACAACACGAAACCGCGGCTGGCCAGCCGCCGGCGACTGTTTTCATCGAGTACGGCACCCGCGCCGGTAGCCATGACGATGCCTTCCTGTTGGCTGGATTCGTCGAGCAGTGCGGCCTCGCGTTGGCGGAAACCGGCCTCGCCTTCGATGTCGAAGATGGTGGCGATGGCCACGCCGGTGTGGGTTTCGATCTCCTGATCCAGATCGATGAAGCTCAGGGCGTGGTGCCCGGCCACACGACGGCCGACGGATGTCTTGCCGGCGCCGGACGGACCGATCAAAAACAGATTGGGCGATGGGTTCATGGCAGGGCCGGGCGCAAGCGTGCGGCGAAGGCCCGTAGATTAGCAGCAATCCGGGGGTCGACAGTCGACCGTCAATGCAATGCGAATCGCGTCACCGCCCACGCCAGCGGCGGTTGCACGCCGGCATGGATGCGCGGCGGCAGATCCAGCGGCTTGAGCATCATCTTGATCGCCATCTGCGCCGACAGGTTGTGCCGGATGAAGCCGTACACGCGGTCGCTGGCCTCGCGGAAGGTGGCCTGGTCTTTCAGGTATTCCGGGTGACGGAACTTGAACACGTGGCGCAGGGCGATGTCGCCGTCCTCATTGCCGATTTCACGCAGACGCTTCCACAACGTGCGCAACACCTTGATGCGGCCTTCGTGCTTGGCGGGGTCGGCCTGGTACTTGCGGAAGTAGCGGTAGAAGTAGCTGTAGTGGCGCACTTCATCGCTCTTGATGCGGCGGGTCAGCTCTTTCAACACCGGCTCGTCGGTGGATTCGTGGATGGCACGGTAGAGCGTGGCAGTGCCGGTTTCGACCACGCAACGCGCGGCCATTTCCAGACAGCGCGAGGGTTCCAGCTCCTCGCTGGTGCATACCGTCGAGTACTCGCCGAAAAAGCTTTCGAACGCCGCGTCCCAGTCGAAGTCGGGCCAGACGTGCCGGACATAGGTGGCCAGCGCGCGTCCGTGCTGCAGTTCCTCATGCTCCCAGTGGTCGCGCAGCCACGCCTGCACTTCGTCGTCGCCGTCGTAATGACGCACCAGGTTCCGGGTGTAGAGATCGGAGCCGCTTTCGATGAACGCCGAGGCGCACAGCAGGCACATCAAGTCGTCGTTGGCGCGAATGCGCTCGGTCTCGAGACCTGAAAAATCAATGCTGTCCAATGACCAGGGCAGTGATATCGCTTGATCCACGGCTTCCTCCGTTCGCATGGGCAAGTGGCTTGCCGGACTCGCTGGTGAGCTTTCCATGATAAAGGAAGCCTGCCACCGTCGAACATGACCCGCGCTGATGCAGGTCACGGCGCCGCCGGGCATTCAGCGAACCACGGTCACCGGGACATGCGCGCGCGCGATGATGTCGCTTGAAACCGACCCCAACAGCCAGCGCAGCAGCGCGCCACGTTCGGTATGACCGATCACGATGTGGTCGATATCGTGTTTCTGCACTTGCGCCAGCAACACGTCGCCGGGCGATCCATAGACCACTTCCAAGTCGAAAAGGTCGGTATCGTCGGGCGCCAGGGCCTTCAATTCGGCGTCCAGTTCGCTGACATGGCTGTCGCTCTGGTCGGTCATCATCATGGCGCAGGCTTCGGGGCCGCCTTCGGTGACCTGCAGCACCGAAACCACATGCACGTGCCCGCTTGTGGCGCGCATCATGTCCAGGGCGAACCGGAACGAGCGTTTTGCCGATGTCGAACCGTCGTAGCCAACCAGCGTTCGTTTGATCATGGGAAACCTCGTCGCTTGAACCGTACAGCCATTATGCATGCCCGTTGGGCTGTTGTTGCGGAACATGAACAAGGCGTGCCGATTCGCCACGTCTGTTCAGGTTTGTTGTTTCAGACTCGGCTCGTACGTTCACAGCGAGGAGAGCAACATGAAGAAGAGTCTGATCATGGCGGGCGTCTGTGCGCTGTCCGTGGCAGCGTTGGCCGGTTGTTCGACAACCCCGGCCGAAAACACCAGCAACCGGGCCGAAATGTCGCATGCCGAGCTGGATTGTTCGATGGACTTTGCCTTGACGGGCTGGTCTCTGATCTACAAGCACGCCGACGGTAATGGCGTGGTGCGCTGCGAGAACGGCAAGTCCATGCCGGTGACGATCACCGTGACCGGTGGTGGCCTTACCGCGGGCAAGTGGCATGTGGATGACGGCTCGGGCACATTCAGCGACGTGCATGAAATCTCCGACGTGCTGGGCAGCTATGCCGCCGGCAGCGCCCATGCCGGCGTGGTCGGCTCCGGTTCCGTGCAGGCGCTCACCAAGGGCGACGTGTCCCTGGTACTGGCGGGCACCGGCGAGGGTGTGGATCTGGGCGTGGACGTGAGCAAGTTCACCATCAAGCGCCGCTGAGCTCCCGCGCATTCCCGAAGCCCGGTCGCCGCGCGGAACGGCGCCGGGCCTCGGCTTGTCTGTACACTGGGCTTTTGAGCGGAACCTCCTTCATGCCTGCATCACCGTCCATGGTTGCCCCGAAGCGTTCGCGTCCGGTTGTCTGGCGCATCGTGACGTGGCTGTTGTTGCTGCTGGCCATTTTCGGCATTTTCCAATACTGCACGCATGCCTGGCTGGTGGTGAACCTGCTGCGCTCGGGTCGTGCCGCCGACGCATCGCCGCTGGTGGCCACGCTGGTCTGGGATATCGTCTATCTGATCGCGGCGTGCATCACCGTGTCGGTCGCGGCCGGCGCCCTGTTGCGTCGTGGCTGGGCCCGACCCGCGTTGCGCGTGGTGGCGGCCGTGTTGTGCGGATGGTTGCTGGTGACGGCCATCATGCTGATTGCCCACTGGAGCAGCTTCAACAATCACGGCAACCAATTGCTGGCGCAGGCGCACCTGGGTGAAGCGGGGCAGGTGCTGCTGGAGCGCGTGCGTCGGCGTTATCTGGTCGCCATGGTGCTCAAGATCGTTGGGGTCCCGATCCTGGCGTGGCTGGCGTGGCGCTTGGGAGCGCCGGTCGTGCGCGAACAGTTTTTGCCGCGCAGAAACAAATAGCGTATTCAGCGCCGGTTCGCGCGCGGCTTTTCAAGCTGCCGGGGTTTGTTCGGGAGGAGTGCGATGCGCAGTTTGCTTGTAGTGATCCTGGTCTCGCTGGCGGCCCTGGTGCCGTGGCAGGCCGCATCGGCGCAGGACGATTTCAATGTCTGCCACGTCAGCAGCAGTTACGACGTCACGCTGACATCCGATGGGGGCTTGATGTTCGATCGCACCGGACCCGCGCCGCGTCGTGTCGAGATCCATGACGGCCGTCTGCTGGCCGACGGTCGATCGGTCACGTTGAATGCCGCCGATCAAGGGCGTTTGCATGCCTTTCAGCAGACCGCGCGGGCGTTGGTGCCGAAAGTGCGCGCCATCGCCATCGACGGCGTCGGCCTTGCCGCCGACGCCGTACGCGAGCAGGCTCGCGAATCCTCGCCGCAAATGGCTGCAAGCGGCGAGCTGGACGCCAAATTGAATGCGATGACGGCCGATTTCGATGCGCGCATAAAGCGCAGCAACAGCTCGCACGATTGGCACGGCCCGGCGTTTCAGCAATACATCAACCGGAACGTCTCGACTCTGGTACCGCTGCTGGCCAGCAACTTGTTGCAGCAAGCCGTGCAGGTGGCACTCAGTGGTGACCTGAGTCGAGCGGCGGCGCTGCGCAACAGCGCGGCAAACCTCGCCACCCGCTTGCGCAAGCGGGTTCGCGACAAGCTGCAGGTGCTCAAGCCGCGCGTACGCGCGTTGTGTCCGTCGGTGCAAAAAATGGACCGCCTGGAAAACCAGCTCGACGCCCGCATGCCGGATGGTTCACGCTTGAACCTTCTCGATATCGGGCAGTGATGCGGGGCGGGCCGTGGCCCACCCCGCCGGGGCTTCACATCATTTGTCGAACGTGACCTTCCTGCGGTTGTCCGCCGATTTGCGATCCACCAGTTCGTTGTACGGATCGATGCCGACCTCGTAGGGCTTGCCGGACACCGTCAGCGTGATGGTGCTGTCACCGCTGTCGACATGGCGCTTGGCCAGGTAAAGCACCTTTTCGTGGCCCTCGATGTCGTCGGGCGCCTTGGCGAACACGCCGACGGCCACCGGAATGTCCATTTTCGCCTTGGTCTGCTTGCCCTTGGCGTCGGCGTAGTATTTGGCCGCGTGGACTTTCATGGTGACCCGGTATTTGCCGTCGGGCAGCTTCTTCGCGCTGGCCGAGGTCACGCGGTTGTCGTACAGGGTGATCTTCCAGAACGAGTCGTCGATCAACGCGTCCCATCGGTGATCGGTGCCGGCCTTGAGCGCGGCAATCAGCTCCTTCGAGGTGGTGTACGGCGGCTGCTGGAATCCCTTGGCTTCGAGGAAGTTTTTCAGGATGCCGTCGATCACGTCCTCGCCGATGTAATCCTGCAGCGCGTAGAAAAGCACCGAGGCCTTGTTGTAGCGGATGTAGGACTGTCCCTCGACCTTGCCCAACGGCGTCTCGCCGTTCTTGTCGCCGATGCGGCCGATCAGGTATTTGTCCAGTTCGTACTTCAGGAACTTGCGCATCGCGTTGGCGCCGTAACGCTGCTTCATCACCATCAGCGCCGAGTATTGCGCCAGCGATTCGCTCAGCATGGTCGCCCCCTGCATGTTGGCGCCGATGACCTGATGCGCCCACCACTGGTGGGCAATTTCGTGCGCGGTCACGTAGAACGGGTAGTTGATGTCGCCCTTGCCCTTGACGTCGGCGATGAAACCGATGCCTTCGGAAAACGCGATGGTGCCCGGGTAGGATTGCGCGAAGCCGTGGTAGTTCGGAATCTCGATGATGCGCAGATACTTGAATTGATACGGCGTGAAGTGCGCGTCGTAATAATCCAGCGACGCCTGGGCCGAATCGAGCATGTCATCCACGTTCCACGGATGTGCCGGGTTGTAGTAGACGCTGATCTTGACGCCGTCATGGCGCACGCGCTTGACCTTCCAGTTGCCGGACAAATAGGCGTAGAAGTTGAGAATCGGCGATTCGGTCCGGTAATGGAAATAGCGCCGGTCGCCCTTGACCCACGTTTTCACCAGTTTTCCGGGCGCCAGTGCGACCTGGTCCCTGGCGGTGGACACCACCGAGTCCAGATGAATCCAGTCGGCGTCGTTGGAGAAGTAGGTGTTGCCGCGTGCCTTCGGATCCTCGCTCAGCGGCGGCACGCGCGGTTTCGGGTCCAGCCCGTATTTGTGTCGGTCTTTCTTGTCCTTGAGCTCGTACTCGGGGTTGTAGCCGAAGTTGGGGAACAGGTGACGGTTGTTGAAGAAAGTGCCGTTGTGCACCAGTGACATGTCCAGCGCCGTCGGGTTGTTGCTGAAACCGTGCGGCGTGCAGGCAAGGTCGAAGGCGAACGTCATCGTCGCGCCCGGCGCCATCGGCTTGTCGAGCTTGTAGATGGTGAAGTTGAGACGCGTGTCGTTCTTGACCGTTCGATGCGGCGCGAATTGCAGATGGCTGAGTTCGAGATTGTCGTTCCAGTTGACGTACAGCGTGTCGACCGGCTTGTCGTTCTTGTTGGTCAGCGTGTAGACGACGTGCATGTGCAGTTTGCGCTGATGCGGATAGATGTCGACACGGGTTTTCGTGGCGGTGATGCGCGGTTGCGGCGCATCGGCATACTTGCTGTAAAGCTTTTCGTAGTCGGCCTGATTCTGCTTGCCCGCGTCCGTGGACGTGTAGTCGTTGAGGACGTTGGTGTTGTAATAAAGCCAGCCGCCACAGGCGCCGAATGCCAGCAGAAACACGACCAGCGTGCCCCAAACCGAAGGTCGGCCGATACGCGCGCGCGCCGTACGCCAGCGACGCCTCTTGTCGGTGCCGCGCAGGCGGAATAATCGCGCCACCACCAGCAGCACCACGGCGAACAGCGCCCAGTAAAGATCGAACCAGAGTGCGCCGGCCAGGAAATGTCCGTACCCGTTCAAGTCCGAATAGGGCACCGAGGGGCCGCCGGCGTACTGGTACAGGTTCTGATTGAAATGCAGATAACCCATCGCCAGTTGTGCGACCAGGAACAGCACGAACAGCAGGTAGCCCACGTACTTGTTGTTGGCCACGGTCTGCAGCACCAGCGCCAGCACGCCGAGCAGAATGAAGCCGATGGCTGCCAACCCCAGACCGCTGGCGTACAAACCCAATTGAAGGTGGGTGTAGCCGTGCAGCAGCTGGAACACGATGGTGGCAGCGGCGCCGACGAGCAGGAACACCACCGTTACCGCCGCCAGCGCCAATGCCTTGCCGACCAGCGCCGCCCAATCGGGTGCGGGCAGGGCGTCATTGACCTCGTGCGCCTTGAGTGCGCGATCGCCCCACACCAGCTCGCCGGCGTAGAACGCCAGCACGATCAGCAGGAACAGCGAAAACCCGCCGCGGATATCGTGGATCATCAAATGCGTGACCGGATACACCGGCGTCCCGTACACCTTGCCGCTCATCAGCAGGACCGCCACCAGCAGCGCCAGGCTCAGCAACAGCATGATGACGAACAGTACGCCACGCATCATGCTCTTGATGTCCATGCCGGCGATGGCGACCATCTGCCGGCATTGCGAGCGCAAGTCATGCCGCATGTGCACCCGCGGCAATGGCCCGAACGACGGCGCGGTGGCATCCCGAGCCCGCGCGCGGCGGCGCTTGCGCCAGCGCAACTTCAAACCCTCGCGCTGGGTACGAAACAGCACGAAACCGACGACGAACAGGACCGCCGTGATGCCCAGCCACAGCAGCCGGTTGCCCAGGAGTACACCGTCAAGCGGCGGCAGCTGCGTGTTCCATGCATGCGCGGTCCAGTAACGTGTGACCGCATCGATGGCCTGTGCGCCGTACGGGTCGATGAGCCCCGCCACGGTGTGATTGTCGATGCCGCTCATCAGCACGTTGGCGACACTGCGCAGTACCACCAGGGCGATGATGCCCGTGAACGTGGCCAGCAGCGAGCGCGTGGCGGCGGCCAGCGCAAACAGGAGGGCCGTGACGAACAGTGCATCCGGCACCAGAATCACGCCGAACGTCCACAACCACGGCGCTGCAGTGACCGGCCCCAGGCGTGCGGTGTCGAGCCACGGCATCAGGGTGCCGACGAAGGCGCCGACCAGTGATGCGGTGATGACGATCAGCACCACCACGAAACCTGCGCTGACGCGACCGCCGAGATAGGCGCCGCGCGTGACCGGCGTGCTGAAAAGCGTTTCGGCCGTGTTCTGCTCGAAATCGCGCAGCATGGCGCCATTGATGAACACCACCACGAACAGCGTGGCAAGGAATGCGAAGCCGACCGACAGGCTGGCGACCACCATCGGGGCGTTGAGGTGCACGTTGCCGACCGCGTTGCCGATCTTGACCGCCGGCGAGCTGACCAGCGCCAGCGCGCCGAGGAAAAAGATGGTCGTGAAAAACCACAACAACGGCGCCTTGAGCTGTTGGCGCAGCTCGAAGCGGAAGATCTCCTTGAACATGGTCGCTCCTCAGGCAGCTTGCGCGGTGTCGACGGGAGCGGCCTGCTGCCGCAACTGACCGAAGTAGACGTCTTCCAGATCCGGTGCGACGGCGGTGAAACCCTCCTCGGGCGCGGCGTCGGCCAGTACGTGGATGATCGTTTCACCCGCGGCCAGACGCGTGGAAAGCACGGTCATGCGCGCGTGGTATTCGGGCAGTTGCGTGCGCTCGATGCTGCGTCGCCAGACCCGGCCTTCCAGCTCGGCGATGGCCTGGTGCGGCTCGCCGGTCAACAGGACTTCGCCCTGGCCTATGATGGCCATGCGCGGACACAGGTCGGTGACGTCTTCGACGATGTGCGTCGAAAGAATCACCACCACGCGCTCGCCGATTTCCGCCAGCAGATTGAGAAAGCGGTTGCGCTCGGCCGG
>CAZSOU010000054.1:0-16465 GCA_964608595.1 uncultured Rhodanobacteraceae bacterium | reverse complement strand
AGATGGAGGCGTTTTCCTTGTACAGGATGCCGATGGCACCGGCGGTGAGCAGGAATTCGACGACCCCGTCTTCGTTCGCGCGCGGGCAGAACCGGTCGTAATAATGCAGTACGGCGGGGATGATGCCCGCGGCGCCATTGGTGGGCGCGGTGACCACCCGTCCGCCGGCGGCATTTTCTTCGTTGACGGCCAGGGCATACAGGTTGACCCAGTCGAGGATGGTCAGCGGATCGGTGAGCGAGTTTTCCGGTTTGTTGCGCAAGCCCTCGGCCAGCCCCGGTGCGCGCCGTTTGACGTGCAAGCCGCCGGGCAGTTCGCCGGGTGAGCGCAAGCCCCGCGCCACGCAGTCCTGCATGGCCTGCCAGATGGTCAGCAACCCTTCGCGAATCTCGCTTTCGCTGCGCCATGCCTGTTCGTTGGCCATCATGACCTGGGCAATGGTGATGTTTTCGCGCTCGCAGGTGGCGATCAATTCATCGCCGCTGGCAAACGGGTAACGCACCTCGGTGGTGTCGGCAACGATGCGGTCGGCGGCTGCTTCGTCCGGGTTGACCACGAAACCGCCACCGACGGAATAGTAGTCGCGGGTGGCCAGTTCGTTGCCGTCGGCATCGAAGGCGGTGAAGCGCATGCCGTTGACGTGGTACGGCAGTTTCTGGCGCTTGTTGAACTTGAGGTCGCGCTTTTCCTCGAAAGCGATGTCGTGCTTGCCGCCGAGGTTGATGCGTTTGTCGCCGCGAATGCGCTCGAGAATGCCGGGGATGGCGTCGGGGTCGACCGTGTCCGGCCAATGGTTCTCGAAACCCAGCAGTACGGCCTTGTCGGTGCCGTGTCCACGCCCGGTCAGCGCCAGCGAGCCGAACAGTTCGCAGTGCACGCGCGCGACTTTGTCGAGCAGGTTTTTCTCATCCAGCCAATGCCCGGTGAAACGCGCAGCCGCACGCATCGGCCCGACGGTGTGCGAGGAGGACGGCCCGATGCCGATTTTCAACAGGTCGAAAATGCTGACTGCCATGCTTCATGTCACGCGGAAGGAGGAAGGAACGGGCTATTCTACGCGTCAGCCCGTGACCACCCAAGCCTTGCGATGCCCCGTCTGACGCTTTTTCAACGTGACGATTGCCATTTGTGCGATCACGCACTGGAAATCCTGGCGCGGGCGCGTGCCCCGGATTTCGACAGCCGGTGGGTGGATGACGATCCGGCACTGGAAGCACGCTATGGCACGCGCGTGCCGGTGCTGCGCGACGAAGATTCCGGACGCGAGCTGGATTGGCCGTTCGACGAGCCCGCGCTGCGGCAGTTTCTGACCGGCTCCGACATCGCGTAGCGCGGGCCCGGTCCGGAGGCGACGTCCCGTGCCGAATCATGCGCAAGCGCGTCGCGGATTCAGGGAGCCTTCGACAGAACCAGATGCCCGTGCACCTTGATCTTCTTGCTGATTCCGGCCCAATCGTCGCTGGTGCCCAGTTTGAAGGCCAGCCGCGGCACGGTGGTGGCCACATCCAGCGTGGCACCGTTCGCCGAGGGTTTGAAATCGACGTCGAGATCCACCGGCCGGCTGATGCCGCGAATGGTCAATGTGCCATGCGCGACCACCTGATCGTCGCCGTTCCGGCTGAATGACCGTGTCGCGAAATGTGCTTGCGGATATTTCGAAACCGCGAAAAAGTCGCTGCCGGTCAGGGCCTGGTCGCGCGCGGCGCTTTGCGTGTCCACGCTGGCCAGGTTCACGGTGACGTCGAAGCTGGCCGTGGCGAGGTCGTCCGGGTCGTAGTCGATGGCGGCGCTGAATTGCTTGAACCGACCGTGAAACGGCTGACCTTGAAAACTGCCGTCGAAGCCGAGCCTGCTCGCCGCCGGCTCGACTTGCCATGTCCCGGCCAGGGCGACAGCGGGAAGGCATGACAACAGCAGAATCAGCAGGCGTTTCATGACGATCATTCTCCGGTGCGAAGGCGACCCCATGGCAACATGCGGCGCAGCACGTTGTCACGGTCGATGAAGTGGTGTTTGAGCGCGGCGCCGACGTGCACGATGACCACGACGACCAGTGTCCAGAACAGGAAATGATGCAACGAGCGGGTGACATCCGCCCAGTCGGGAGCGGGGCCGCCGGTCAGACTGGGCATGGTGACGACACCCCACCAATGCAGCGGGCGCAGGGCCGAGGCCGAGTCGAACAGCCAGCCGCTCAGCGGCACCGCGAAGATCAACACGTACAACAACACGTGTGTCATGTGCGCCGTGCGCTGTTGCCATGTCGGCATGCCGGGCGGATCGGCCGGGCGACGATCAAACACGCGCCAGGCCAGGCGCAACACGGCCAACGCCAGAATGGTCAAGCCGATGGATTTGTGCAGGTTGTAGATGGCAAACACGCTCGGACGTTTGGGCAGGTTCACCATGGTCAGGCCAATGGCGGCCTGCGCCAGAATCAGCAGCATGATGATCCAGTGGAAAGTGCGGCTCAGTGCACCCCAGCGCTCGCTAGTGCTTTTCAGTGGCATCGACAGGTCGTCGTGACGAATACATCTGTTGATAGTGCCGTTTCGCGTCCGCGTCGGCAATGGCTTCGATTTCCAGCCGGATATCCACCCAATGGCCGATCGAGCCGCGGAATCGCCGCATACCGAACGCGTCACGTACCAGTCGGGCGCGCGCGGAAAAACCGGCTACGCGGTGCATGCCGAAAATGGTGGTGCCGACACGGTTGACGGTGAAGGCGATGTTCACGTCGCGCGTGGTGCCGCGCAGGGTCAGTTTGCCGTGCAACGTGCCACTGCGTTTGCCGGTGCGCGTTACCGAGGTGCTGACGAAATGCGCCAGACGATACCCGGATGCGGCGAGAAAGTCGTCGCCGCGCACCACCTTGTTCCATGCGTTGTCGCCCATGTCCGCGCTGGAAAGGTCGATGTCGAGAACGGTCGCGGCATGTTCCATGTCGTCCGGATCGAAGCGCAGCCACCCACCGGCGATGCGCAAGCGTCCGACGGGGTGCGAATAATCATTGTGATCGACGCTGAAAAGCACCTGGCTGTGCACCGTGTCGTAGCGGTACATGTCCTGCGCCGTCGCCGGCGGGGCGGCACTGAAAAACAGGATCAGGATGGCGACGAGGTTTTTCATGGCGGTGACGCGACCCATGATGCCTCATTTGCGCGCTCGTCTCACATGTCGAACTTTTTCATCTCGCAGCCGGCCTGCTGGTACTCGCGCCAGCGCTGACGCGAACCTTCGCGCGCATCGGGCTCGGCCGGCACCACTTCGAGCACGCGATCGCATTGGCCGCGCACGGTTTCAGGGCGCAGGTTGATCGCCAGCGGCCGGTCTGCCGTCTCCATGCCGGGCGGAACGATCAACACGGGAACCTCGGCATCGTCGTCGTTGCCGGCCAGCTGATGCGGAATGAATGCCTCTTCGTCGAATGCCCACAGCAGGTCGTCGATTTCTTCGGCCTGGGCAAAGTCGCGCGCCAGAATCAACAGCGGCAACTCGGCGGCCATCGCCTTTTGCACCAGTTTGCACACCAGCAGCAACGGCTGCTCGCGGAAACGTTGTTTGGTGATGAGGTAGAAGTCGGCGCGCATGGGAACTCGTGTCGAAGTATTCAGCCATGCATCTTAACCTGCTTTATTCACCAGCATTCTGCTGCGCGTGCCCCAGACCGCACCATGCGGGGCACTCGCCGTCCGCCAGCACGAGCGCATCGGATGCGCTCGTGCGCCGTCAGCTCGTGCGGTTGTGGCGAATGCTCAGCTCGCGCGGTCGATCAGCCACTGCGTCAGCAAATTCACCGGCCGGCCGGTGGCGAATCCCTGACGCCCGTCATCCCAGGCGCTGCCGGCGATGTCCAGATGTGCCCAGCGCTGGCCTTCGGTGAAGCGTGACAGGAAGCAGCCGGCGATGGTGGCACCGGCCATGCGACTGCCCAGGTGGGCGAAGTCGGCGAAGGCCGAGTCCAGTTCGCTTTGATAGTCGTCCCACAGCGGCAGGCGCCAGGCACGGTCCAGCGTGGTTTCGCCGGCGGCGATCAATTCGGCGGCAAGATCGTCGTGCTTGCTCATCAAGCCGCTGGCGTGTTTGCCCAGGGCAACCATGCAGGCGCCGGTCAAGGTGGCGGCGTCAACGATGACTGCCGGGTTGAAGCGCTGCACGTAGGTCAGCGTGTCGCACAGGATCAAACGGCCTTCGGCATCGGTGTTGCGTACCTCCACCGTTTGACCCGACAGCGTGGTCAGCACGTCGCCGGGGCGGTAGGAGTCGCCGTCGGGCATGTTTTCCACCGCGGCGACGGCGCACACCAGGTTGACCGGCAAGCGCATTTTCACGGCGGCGACGAAGGTGCCGAGCATGCCGGCGGCGCCGCACATGTCGAACTTCATCTGCTCCATGCCGGCGGCGGTCTTGATGTCGAGACCGCCGGCGTCGAACGTGACGCCTTTGCCGACCAGCGTGTACGGCGCATCGTCGTCCTTGCCGCCATGCCAGGTCAGCACGATCAGGCGCGGGCTGTTGGCCGAGCCGCGTGCCACGGCCAGCAGTGACTGCATGCCGAGTTGTTCCATCGCCTCGCGCTCGAGCACGTCGATGTCGACGCCGTCGTGACCTGCGGCGAATTCGGTGGCTTGTTCCGCCAGCCAGGCCGGCGTGCAGATGTTGGGCGGCATGTTGCCAAGATCGCGCGCAAAGCGCACGCCTTCGGCCATGGCGGCCGCTTGTGCCAGGCTGGATTCGGCGGCGTCGCCGCCGGTCAATGCCAGTGATTGCAGCTTGCCGTCGACCTCGTCGCGGCGTTTGCCCAGCGTGGCAGTCCACCGATAAGCGGCGTGATCGACGACGAGGGCCTCGGTGCGTGCGCACCAGGCCGCGTCGTGGCCGGTCACGTCGAGTGCGGACAGCCACGAAGCGGCCTGCGTCACCGGCAGCTTGACCAGCGCCTTGGCGGCGGCGGTGGCGGCTTTCTTGAAATGTGCACCGTTGAATCCGTCCGCTTTGCCCAGGCCTGTGACCAGCACCCGTGCAGCCTTGATGCCGGCAAGATCGTACAGCACATGCGTGGTGCCGGACTTGCCGGTGATGTCGCCGGCGTCGATGCGTTTGCGCAGGGCGCCGTCGCTGGCTTTGTCGATGCTTTCGGCAGCGGCGGGCAAATCGCCGTTTTCGAACACGCCGATGATGAGGCAGTCGGTGGCAATCGTTTCGATCGGGGCGTCGACAAGGCTGAATTCGAGTGTCATGGAAAAGTCCTGCAATTGATCCGGAAGTGGTGCGACCGGCTACACTGACGGCTTCGCCGCGCAGCGGCCCACATCAAACGTCCATTATCGCATGCTGCGCATTCTTGACCGTTACATACTGCGCGAACTGGCCATGAGCGTTCTTGCCGTGGCGATTGTCCTGCTGGTGGTGCTCGCCGGCGGCACGTTCGCGCGCGTGTTGCAGCAGGTGGCGCAAGGCAGTTACCCGGCCAGCGTGATGTTCGACGTGCTGGGCCTGAAGATGGTGTCGGCGCTGACGGGTGTCTTGCCGATGGCACTGTTTCTGGGTGTGCTGGTGGCGCTGGGACGGCTGTATCACGACAGCGAAATGCACGTGTTGGCAGCCTCCGGCATGGGACGGCGCGGCTTGCTCAAACCGGCCTTTTTGCTGGCGGTGCCGCTGACCGTCGTGATCGCGCTGGTGTCACTTTGGCTGGGACCGCTGGCGGAACATGCGTCGACATCGTTGATCGTCAAAGCCAATCATTCGGTGATCGCGGCAGGTCTCGAGCCCGGGCGTTTCACCGAATTGCCGGGCAACGGCGGCACCATTTTCGTGGACGGCATGAATCGCGACGGCACGCGTCTGGACAAGGTGTTCGTGATGCGCCAGGACCCGGGCAGCAAGACCGAGCCGGTGACGCTCAAAGTGGTGACGGCCAGGCACGGGCGCCTGTATCCGGGTTCGGATGGCAAGGGACGCTATCTGGCGCTGACCGACGGCTGGCAGTTCAAGGTGCCGCTGGGTGCGGATGACTGGAGCCGCATGCAGTATCAGGAGAACGATGTGGCTTTGTCCGAGGTTCAGCCGGACAACGGGAACGATCAGGGCGACATCGGTTCGGCCACCAGCACCGCGGCGCTGACCCGGTCGCCGGATCCCGAAGCGCGTGCGGAACTGGCCTGGCGCATCGCCGCGCCGGTGACCGCGCTGGTGCTGGTGCTGCTGGCATTGCCGCTGGCCCGGCAGACGCCGCGCGAGCCGCGTTACGGGCGTTTGCTGATCGCGATATTGGGCTACTTTCTCTATTACAGCCTGTTGTCGTTGGCCAAGTCGATGATTGCCCAGGGCAAGGTTGGCGGCGCGGCCCCGATCTGGGCCTTGCATCTGATCGTGGTGGGTATTTCGGCCTGGTTCCTGTGGCGTCAGTATGCGCCACGCAAGGTCCGTGGAGCGCGCGCATGAGGCCGGCATTTCCGACCATCAAGCGCGCGGACCGGCTGATTGCGCTCAGCGTGATCAGCATGCTGCTGATCGTGTGGGTGGTGCTGGTCGGTTTCGATACGCTGAACCAGTTTTTGCGCCAGCTGGGCGATGTCGGCAAGGACGGTTACGGATTGCCGGACGCCATCGTCTACATTGCCTGGACGGTGCCCCGACGCATGTACGAGTGGTTCGGCAATGCGGCGTTGATCGGCGGACTGCTGGGCCTCGGTGGGCTGGCCACCAGCGGTGAATTGACCGCGTTGCGCGCCGCGGGCATGTCCAAGTGGCGCATCGTGCAGTCAGCGGTGGTGGTGCTGGCGATCCTCACGGCGCTGGTGATGCTGATGGGCGAAACGGTGGCGCCCTACGGCGCCCGGCAAGCGCAGGCACTGCAATTGCGCGTGCATTCCAGACACCTGGGCACGACCACGCGCAGCGGTTTGTGGGCACGTGACGGCGACGACATCATCAACGCCAAGAGCGTGCTGGCCCAGCGCGAACAGGGCCAGACCCGCGTGCGCCTGATGGACGTGCGCGTGTTTTCCTTCGACGACGACGGTCGGCTCGTGAAATTCGTGCGCGCGGGCGGAGCGATTCACAAGCATGGAAAGTGGACGCTGGAAAAGGCTCGCGTGAGCACGCTGGACGACTCGGGCGTGCACAGCCACAGGCAGGCAAGCCTGGCCTGGTCGACGGACCTGGATGCGAGCGTGCTCAAACAATCCATCGTGCATCCGGAGTACCTGTCGATGCGCGACCTGCATCGCAACATGCGTTATCTGGAAGCCAATCACCAGAACCCGATTGCCTACGCCAAGGCCTTCTGGGCACATGCCTTTTATCCGGTGAATGTGCTGGTGCTGGTGTTGTGTGCCTTGCCGTTCGCCTTCGGCGCCCTGCGTTCGGGTGGGCTGGGCAAGCGCATTTTCATCGGCGTGGTGCTGGCCCTGGCGTGGTATTTCCTGCAGCAGGGGTTGACCAGCGTGGGCATCGTGTACGGGTTGCCGGCGTGGTTGGCCGAGTTGTTGCCGGCCATCGCGCTGGCCGTGCTGGCGACGATTTATTTTCGTCGTTACAGCTGACCCGACCGGCGTATGCGGGTCAACTCCGTGCCGGCGAGGATGTCGTGCAGGGCGCGGCGGCGCCTGTCGAAAAGGGCGACGGCATAAAACACGGCCCAGCAAACCGTGAGCGCCAGCATGGCCGTGTGCGGCGAGGTGAGATGACCGATGGCCAGCAGCGGCAGCGGCAGCGACACGATCAGCGCGCGCATCAGCGCGGCGCCCAGGGTGACGCGATTGCCGTTTTTCGTGCGTAACTGCATGCGCCACGGCCGCATGCCCAGCGTCTGTCCGCCGTGCAACCACGAAATGACGAAATAGCCCGTCACCACCACATATTGCAGTGGGCGATACCACCACGCGATGGCGGTCGATGCGCCGGTGTGCACCAGTTGGCCGCCGGTGGCGATCTGACTGATCATGCCGACCACCATGACGATGGCGATGACGGCCACCAGGTCGTAGAGCACGCCGGCCAGTCGGCGCCACAGGGACGCGGGCGTGGCGGTGGCTGCTTGTTCGCTCGGGGCTGGGGTATCGGTCATCGATTCGGGGCAATGGTGATGGAGTTGTGTGTCTTGCAAAGCAGACAACGTGACGGCAGCATCATGCCATGCCAGCCGAAAAAAACCGCATCGCCGAGGGAGACCGCGTCAACATCGACGCCTTTCTCGAACGCGTGTGGTCGGAAGACGGGCTGGCCGAGCGTACGCTTGATGCGTATCGGCGCGACCTCGAAGGTCTGGCCTGCTGGCTGGCCGAGCGGAGCAAGCATCTGGATGATGCGAGGGGCGCGGATATTTCGCGCTATATCGGCGAGCGCGGCGGCGCGGCGCGTTCCATGGCGCGTCGGCAAACCACGTTCCGGCGTTATTACGCCCATCAGGCGCGTTTCAAACCGGGTTTCGACGACCCCACGTTGCATCTGAGCCGTCCGCGCCTGCCGCACAGTCTGCCCAAGGCACTGGCCGAACGCGAAATCGAAGCGTTGTTGAAGGCGCCGGACACGGCCACGCCGCTGGGCTTGCGTGATCGCGCCATGCTGGAACTGATGTACGCCAGCGGCTTGCGTGTGTCCGAACTGG
This sequence comes from uncultured Rhodanobacteraceae bacterium, assembly GCA_964608595.1. GTDB lineage: Bacteria > Pseudomonadota > Gammaproteobacteria > Xanthomonadales > Rhodanobacteraceae > Oleiagrimonas. Next base: position 7,851 of record CAZSOU010000054.1, on the reverse strand, counting down.
TGACGTTGCCGCTGGGCGGACTCAATCGCCGCCAAGGCGTATTGCGCGTGACCGGCAAGGGCGGCAAGGATCGTCTGGTGCCGGTGGGCGAGGAGGCGCTTGCGTGGATCGAGCGTTATCTGGACGAGGCACGCCCGTCCATGGTGCGTGCGAAACCGTCCGATGCGCTGTTTTTGTCCAATCGCGGCGCGGCGATGAGCCGGCAGATGTTCTGGACTCTGGTCAAGCGCCACGCCGTGCGGGTGGGTATCGACGGCAAGCGCATTTCGCCGCATGTGTTGCGCCATTCGTTCGCCACGCATTTGCTCAATCACGGCGCGGATCTGCGCTCGCTGCAGATGCTGCTGGGCCACAGCTCGCTCAGCACCACGCAGATTTACACCCTGGTGGCGCGCGAGGGGCTCAAGCGGTTGCACGCGCAGCACCACCCGCGCGGGTGATGCCGTGTTGTCTTTTTCGGCGTGTATCGCGACCTGCGAGTGCTCGTTCATTCACGACCTTGCGCACGGCTGTCGCCGGCGAGCCCGACCCCGTATCCACAGGGCGCGACGACATGCCCGCGATGCCCGGAGCATCGTGAGACAATGTCCATTCCCCACTTGATCGAGAAAAACGAACGATGCGCCGACTCCTGCTGACATGCGTACTCGCCGGCATGGCGTTCACGGTCATGGCCGCCAATACCGTTCCGGCGGCCGTCACGGCGGCGCTCAAGCGCATGGCGCCGGGCGCCGAGGTGACGCATCTGCAAAAGGCCCCCATGCCGGATTTCTATCAAGCCCTGGTGGGCGGGCGCATGGTGTACGTGAGCGCCGACGGCACGTGGGTGATCGACGGGCAGCTGTACAACGCGGACAAGCAGCGCAATCTGACCGAGCGCAGCATGCGCAGCGTGCGCACCAGCGCACTGGCCGAGGTGCCGGCTTCCAAGCGCATCATTTTCGCGCCGCCCGATCCGAAATACACGGTGACCGTGTTCACCGATCTCGATTGTCCCTATTGCCGCGTGTTTCATCAGCACATCAAGCAGTACAACGCCGAAGGCATTGCGGTGGACTACCTGTTCTGGCCGCGTACGGGCATCAAGGCGTTTCCGAGCGGCAAGCCCACCAAGTCGTACCTGAAATCGGTTTCGGTGTGGTGTGCGAAAGATCGCAAGGCGGCCTTCACGGCGGCCAAGGATGGCAAGTCGATTCCGTCCCGCCACTGCACGAATCCGGTGGCCGACGAGTTTCATCTGGGCGAGCGCATCGGGGTCAACGGCACGCCCACGATCATCGCGCCCGACGGCACCGTGCTGGGCGGTTACGTGCCGCCGAAGGAACTGCTGACGATGTTGAAGCAGCATTCGGCCCATTCGAAGTAGGGAACCTCGAAAAACCGCCGATCATCGGCGTTTCCTGTGGGAGGGGCCGGTGGCCCCGATGGATCATGCGGTACATCCTGTCGGGGCCACCGGCCCCTCCCACATGGGTAGTTCCAGGGTGCAACGGTTATTCGAGGCTCCCGGCAGGGACTCGCTGATCAACTCCACTCTGCGTGTTCCGCCAATCCGGACGTGGACACCGTTCTCGCCGGGCGGTCAAGGCAGGTAAGACCCGGCGGAATGGGCTAAAATCGCGCCTTTCCCGTGTCGCGCGTGACTCCATGATTGTTCTTGACGGACAGGCCGCTCTTTCCGCGTTTCGCCTGGATCGACTCAACGCCCAACTGGCGGACCTGCACCCCGGCGTACGCGTGCAGGGTACCTGGCATGTGTATTTCATCGACGCCGACGAGGCGCTGCCGGCGGCCGAGCATGCGCGTCTGCTGGAGGTGCTGGAGGCGCGCGACGGTGCGCCGCAGACGGCATCGCTGTGGGTGGTGCCGCGACTGGGCACCATTTCGCCCTGGTCGACCAAGGCCACCGACATCCTGCATCGGGCGGGGCTGGACCTGGAGCGCGTCGAATGTGGCACGGCATGGCGTATCGACGGTCTGGCCGACATTCCCGAAGACTTGCGCGTGTCGCTGTTGCGCGAACTGCACGACCCGATGACACAGTCCATGTTGGTGGACATTCGTCAGGCGGCGGGTCTGTTTCTGCATGGTGCATCGGGGGCCCTGGCGCGGGTGGCGCTGGACGACGATGCGCACGCGTCGCTGGCGGCGGCCAATCGCCAATTGGGTCTGGCGCTGGCCGACGACGAGATCGCTTACCTTGCCGAGCGTTTTGCCGAACTGGGCCGCGACCCCAGTGACGCCGAACTGATGATGTTCGCGCAGGCCAATTCCGAGCATTGCCGGCACAAGGTCTTCAATGCCACCTGGAACATCGACGGCACGGATCAGGAACGCACGTTGTTCGGCATGATCCGCAACACGCACGAAAAGTCGCCCGAGTTCACGCTTTCGGCCTACAAGGACAATGCCGCGGTGATCGAAGGCAGTCACGGCCGACGGTTTTTTGCCGATGCCGACGGCGTCTGGCGCGCGCATGACGAGCCGATCGACTACGCCATCAAGGTGGAAACCCACAATCATCCCACCGCGATCGCGCCCTGGCCGGGTGCGTCCACCGGCGCTGGCGGTGAAATTCGCGATGAAGGTGCCACCGGGCGCGGCGGCAAGCCCAAGGCCGGGTTGACCGGCTTTTCCGTGTCGCATTTGCGCATTCCGGGCCTTGCGCGGCCGTGGGAAAAAGAGCGTCCGTTGCCGCCCAACATGGCCAGCGCGTTCGAGATCATGCGCGACGGCCCGCTCGGCGCCGCCGCCTTCAACAACGAATTCGGACGCCCGTGTCTGGGCGGCTATTTCCGTGCCTTCGAGCAGGAAAACGGCAAGCCCAATGTGCGCCGCGGTTACGACAAACCGATCATGATTGCCGGCGGCATCGCCAACATCCGTCGCGACCACGTGCAAAAGCGCGCCGTCGAGCCGGGCGATCAAGTGGTCGTGCTGGGAGGCCCGGCCATGTTGATCGGCCTGGGCGGCGGAGCGGCCTCGTCGATGAGTGCCGGCATCTCCAGCGCCGAACTCGATTTTGCCTCGGTGCAACGTGACAACGCCGAGATGGAGCGTCGCTGCCAACAGGTCATCGATGCGTGCTGGGCGCGCGGCGAATCCAACCCCGTGGTCAGCATCCATGATGTCGGCGCCGGCGGCCTGTCCAACGCCATCCCGGAAATTCTGCACGATGCCGGTGTCGGTGGCGACATCGACCTGGACAAGGTGCCGGTATCCGATCCGGCACTGACGCCGATGCAGATCTGGTGTAACGAATCGCAGGAGCGTTACGTGCTCGCGCTGCGACCCGACGACATCCCCGCGTTCGAGGCGCTGTGCCGACGCGAACGTTGTCCCTTCGCCGTCGTCGGCACGGCTACCGCCGAAGAGCGCCTGATCGTCACTCGCGGCTCGAATCATGCTTCGCCCACCGTGTCTCCGGCGCCCGAAACGACCCCCGAGGCACGCGAAACCGTCATTGACCTCACCATGGACACGCTGTTCGGCAAAGCGCCGCGCATGCACCGCGAAACCACGCGCAAGCCGATCCGCCTGGATCTGGTGCCCGATCTTTCCGGCATCGAGCTCACCGACGCGTTGATGCGCGTGTTGCGGATGCCGGTGGTGGGTTCCAAGTCGTTCCTGATCACCATCGGCGATCGCAGCGTGGGCGGTTTGTGCTCGCGCGATCCCATGGTCGGTCCGTGGCAGGTGCCGGTGGCCGATTGCGCGGTCACGCTGCTGGATTTCGACGGGTACGCCGGCGAAGCCATGGCCATGGCCGAGCGTGCGCCGATCGCCTTGATTTCCAGTGCGTCGGCTGCGCGCATGGCCGTCGGCGAGGCCATTACCAATCTGGCCGCCGCGCCGATTGCCGACCTGGGCGAAATCCGCCTGTCGGCCAACTGGATGGCGGCGGTCAATCACGAAAGCGAGGGTGCCGGTCTGTACGAAGCGGTGCAGGCGGTGGGCATGGATTTGTGCCCGGCGCTGGGCCTGTCGATTCCGGTCGGCAAGGATTCGATGTCCATGCAGACCGTGTGGCACGACGCCGAGCTTGGCGAACAACAGACCGTGGCGCCGGTGTCGTTGGTGGTGACCGGCTTCGCCCGCGTGGGCGACGTGCGGCGCACGTTGACGCCGCAGTTGCGCATGGATGGCGCGCACTCGAACCTGTGGCTGCTGGATCTCGGCTCGGGCCGCGATCGTCTGGGTGGCAGTGTGCTGACACAGGCCTTCAGCCGCAGCGGCGGCGTGCCGCCGACCGTGGATGATCCGGCGCTGCTCAAGGCCTTTTTCGCGTTCATCCGTGACGCACGCGAGGCCGGCATCATCCGCGCCTACCACGACCGTTCCGACGGCGGCCTGATCACCACCTTGCTGGAAATGGCTTTTGCTGGTCATTGCGGCCTGGAACTGCAACTGGAAGGGTGGGGCGAGACTACCCTGCGGACGCTGTTCAGCGAAGAACTGGGTGCCGTCATCCAGGTCGATGAAGCGGACGAGGACAAGCTCTACGAGTTGCTGCAGAAACACGCGCTGGGTGACCAGGCGCAATGCATCGGTCATCCACGCAGGAAACTCGGCATCAAGCTCAAGATGGGCAGCGAGGTGCTCGCCAAATGGCGCTGGCAGGATCTGTTTGCCGCCTGGAGCGAAACCAGCCATGCCATGCAGCAACGTCGCGACAATCCGGTCTCTGCCGATGCCGAATCGGCGTGGCGCACCAGCGACGACGACCCCGGCATCAGTCCGTCGTTGACGTTTGATCCGGCCGGCGACGTGGCCGCACCCTATGTGGTGCGCGGCGTGCGCCCGCGCATGGCGATTCTGCGCGAGCAGGGCGTCAACGGTCAGGTGGAAATGGCCGCGGCATTCACCCGTGCCGGCTTCGATGCGCTTGACGTGCACATGAGCGATCTTCTGGCCGGGCGTCATCGGCTCGACGAATTCGCCGGTCTTGCCGCATGCGGCGGTTTTTCCTACGGCGACGTGCTCGGCGCGGGACGCGGCTGGGCCACGTCCATTCTCCACAACGCCGGCTTGCGCGACCAGTTCGAACATTACTTTGCCGATGAAAGCCGCTTTGTGCTGGGTGTTTGCAACGGCTGCCAGATGCTGTCGCAGCTCAAGGACATCATCCCCGGCGCCGCACACTGGCCGCGCTTCCTGCGCAACGACTCGGAACAATACGAAGCGCGCCTGGCGACGCTGGAAGTCATCGATTCGCCGAGCATCCTGCTCAAGGGCATGACCGGATCGCGCATCCCGGTAGTGGTGGCCCATGGCGAAGGCCAGGCCTGGTTCGACACGCACAGCAGCCCGAGCAGGAGCAGCCCGTGCCTGCGTTATGTCGACAACCACGGGCATCCGACCGAAACCTATCCGCTCAACCCCAACGGCTCGCCGGGCGGTCTGACCGGCTTCACCGCCGCCAATGGTCGCGTCACGATCATGATGCCGCATCCCGAGCGCGTGTTCCGCAGCGTGCAGATGAGCTGGCATCCCGACCACTGGGGCGAGGATTCGCCGTGGATGCGGCTGTTCCGCAATGCACGCGCCTGGGCAGGGTGATGGCGCGGCGGCGGGTGCGGATCGTCGCGGCCAAACGCCCCCCCCACAAGGGGTGTAACATAATCAACACAAACCCCGTGGGAGCCGCCCAAGGCCGCGCCCGCCCCCTCTGGCGCCCGCCAGGGCCAACCACGGGTACCGAACCATGCGCCTGAGTGTCCTCATCGTTGCCGCCGACAGTGGTGCAAGTCTGCTCGAATGCGTGCGCCGGGCGCTGGCAAGTACGGCGGTGGATGAAGTACTGGTCATGGACAACGCTTCCGCGGATGGCATCCCGGATGCGCTTGAGCACGAGTACACCAATGACGCCCGTTTGCGCGTCGTGCGCAACGACACCAACCTGGGCTTCGGCCCGGCCATGAATCGCGGTGCCGCATTGGCGACGGGTGACGTGCTGATGCTGCTCAACCCCGATTGCCTGCTGGCGCCCGGTGATGCGGAAAAACTGCTGGATACGCTCGCCACCGAGCCGCGCGCCGGCGTGGTCGGTGCCGTGGTCTGTGATGCCGACGGCACGCCTGATCCGGCCTCGCGGCGTCGCGATCCGTTGTTGCGTCGCTCGTTCAACACGCTGACCGGTCGTGCCGCGCGCGAGGGCGATGATCCGCGCCGCGAGGGCATCCTCGTGCCGGGACCGATGCCCACCGGCGTCGCGGACGAAGAAGCGGTGTCCGGCGCATTGATGTTGTTGCCGCGTGCGATTTTCGATGAATTGTCCGGCTTCGACGAAGGCTATTTTCTGCACTGCGAAGACCTGGACTTGTGCCGACGGGTGCGCGATGCCGGCCATCGCGTGCTGCTGGACGGCCGCGTGCGCGTGCATCACGCCAAGGGCGGGTCCAGTCGTCATCGTCCGATTTTCGTCAGCCGTCACAAGCATCGCGGCATGTGGCGCTGGTTTCGCAAGTTCGATCCCGCCGCGCGCAACCCGCTCGTGGCCGCCGTCGTCTGGTGCGGCATCTGGCTGCACTTCCTTGTCGGCCTTTTTCGGTAAGCGCGAAACGCCGGGGTCCGGGGCGACGAAAGTGCGCCGACCCCGACATTCCCGATGAGGGCTACACTGGACGGGGCTCACTCGGAGAAACCGTCATGCGTATTCGGAAGTCGTTTCGCGTCGCTGCCGTGGTCGCTCTCGCCCTCGGGGTTTTTGTCCCGGGCGTGGCTTCCGCGCAAAAATGGAAAGACGTTCTCAACAAAGTCACACAGAAACCATCCGCGTCGTCCACGGCGTTGTCCGACAGCGAAGTGGCCTCCGGCCTCAAGAACGCGTTGGCCGATGGTGTGACCCATGCCATCAATACCCTGGGTCGGAGCGGTGGGTTTTCCGACAACCCGTCGGTGCGGATTCCGCTTCCGGGGGCGTTGGCGACGGCCGGAAAACTGGCGCGCAAGCTGGGCCAGGGTGAAAAGGTCGACGCATTCCAGCTCAGTCTCAACCGTGCCGCCGAAAAAGCCGTGCCCGAAGTGGCCGACATCTTCGGAGACGCCATCCGCAGCATGACGCTCAAGGACGCCCGGAGCATTCTGGCCGGGGGCGATCATGCCGCCACGGACTATTTCCGGCGAGTGGCCGGCAAAGCACTGGCGCAACGCATCGAACCGATTGTCAGCAAGGCCACCGACAGCGTCGGCGTGACCCGCAAATACAAGGCGTTGACGTCGTCGGCATCAGCCGACGGGGGCGTGAGCGCCATGCTGTCACGGCTGGGAAGCCAGGGTGACTCCGGATCGCTGGACCTGGACAAATATGTCACCGACAAGACCATCGACGGGCTGTTCACGGAAATCGGCAATCAGGAGAAGGCCATCCGCACCAATCCGGCGGCGCGTACCACCGATTTGCTGAAAAAGGTGTTCGGCCACTGACAATGGATGCGGTGCGGGAGCCTGCTTGCAGGCGACCGCCGGATGATTCCGCGCATCGGACCATCGCCAGCAGGGCAGGCTCCTACGCGGAGTGGCGCAAGCGCTGTCGATGCAGATTGATGTCGTCGCGCAGCGTCCTGGCCGCCTCGCAGGCAGCCCGGGCGTAATCGTCACCGTCATCCGCATAAAGAATGGCGCGCGAGGAGCTGATGATGAGGCCGGTACCGTCATCGGTCAGTCCGTTTTTCAGCACCGCCTCGATATCACCACCCTGGGCGCCGATGCCCGGCACCAGCAACGGCATGTCGCCGATCTTTCCGCGGATGCGGCCCAACTCCTCGGGGAAGGTGGCGCCGGCGACCAGCGCGCAGTTGCCGGTATTCCAGCGCTTCGCGATGGTCTCGGCCACGTTGAGGTACAACGGTT
>CAZSOU010000053.1:0-16486 GCA_964608595.1 uncultured Rhodanobacteraceae bacterium | reverse complement strand
CACCGGCCCCTCCCACAAGGGTAGCTCCAGGGTGCAACGGTTTTTCGAGGCTCCCTCACAGGGCGGCGGGTTGGTTCCAGGCGGCAAGGCGATCAGTGGTTCATGGCCACACCAGTGCGACCAGATACACGCCGACCATCATGAACGAGAGCACCAGCTTGGCCAGGGTGCCAAGCAACATGCCGACCCATGTTCCCACGCTGACATGCGTCGAGCGCAATACGCTGTTGCCGTTGGCGAGCTCCCCCAGAAGCGCGCCCACGAACGGGCCGATGATGATGCCGACAAAGCCGAAGAACATGCCGGCAATGGTGCCGAGAAATGCGCCCCATATCGCCATTCGGCTGGCGCCGACGCGTTTGGCGCCGAATGCGCCGGCAACGAAATCCAGCGCCATGGCGATGATTCCGATAATGGCGATGGTGGTCAGCGACCAGAACCCGGCGTGCTGGTAACCATCCACCCACGCGGCGAGCCACAGGCCGCCGAAAATCATCGGAATGCCGGGCAGGATCGGCAGGATGGAGCCGGCCAGTCCGACCAGCACCAATACGGCGGCAACGATGTACAAGACAATGTCGATGGCAGTCATGGCATTTTCCGCGGCGGCGTGGGTGCAGTGTCCTCGTCGACGTGGTGGCAGCACAAGGGCCTATTTGTCGACGAAAGCCCGTTCGATCACGTAATCGCCTTGCTGACGCGTGCGTGGCGAGACCTGAAAGCCGCGACCATCGAGGAGCGTACACGTGTCGCTGAGCATTTCGGGGCTGCCGCAGATCATGACGCGATCCCGCGACGCGTCGAGCGGCGGCAGGCCGGTGCGGGCGGCGAGGGTGCCGTCGACGATGGCATCGGTGATGCGACCGCGGTGGTGAAATTCCTCCCGGGTCACGGTGGGATAGTAGATGAACTGCTCGCGCACCATCTCGCCCAGGTATTCGTGTTCGGGCAATTCCTTTTCGAGGTAATCGGCATACGCCAGGTCGCTGACGCGACGCACACCGTGACAAAGCACCACCTTGTCGAATTGTGCGTACGTTTCCGGGTCGCGAACGATGCTCAGAAACGGCGCCAGTCCGGTGCCGGTGGCGAGAAGGTACAAATTCTTGCCGGGCTTGAGGTCGCCCAGTATCAGCGTGCCGGTGGGCTTGGCGCTGACGATGATCTCGTCGCCGGCGTGGATGTGCTGCAGGCGCGAGGTCAACGGGCCGTCGGGCACCTTCACGGACAGAAATTCCAGATGCTCCTCATAATGACCGCTGGCGATGGAATAGGCGCGCATCAGCGGTTTGCCGTCGACGTTCAGGCCGATCATCACGAAATGACCGCTGTCGAAACGCAATCCGGGATCGCGGGTGGTGCGGAAGCTGAAAAGCTTGTCGTTCCAGTGATGGACGTCGAGTACGCGTTCGGTGACCAGGTTGACCATGAGACGTTTGTTTGCGTGAAGCCGGGTGGGGGACATGTCGCCAAGGCAACATGCTGTAAAATGGGGAATTCGTCAGCGATTTTTCGACCTGTCATGCAACAGCACACGACACCGATTCCGACCGATGCCGGGCAAGCTGCCACGAAAGGCCGCGACGGCTGGCGTTTGTGCGTGGCGCCGATGATGGACTGGACTGATCGCCACTGTCGTTTTTTTCATCGCCTGCTGTCGCCGCACGCCCGATTGTACTCGGAGATGGTCACGGCCGCTGCCTTGATCCATGGCGACCGCGACTATTTGCTGCGCCATGGCGACGAACACCCGCTGGCCCTGCAACTGGGGGGCAGTGATCCGCGCGAGCTGGCGCTGGCGGCGAGTCATGGCGCGGACGCGGGATACGACGAGATCAATCTCAACGTGGGATGCCCGTCCAGCCGCGTGCAATCGGGGCGCTTCGGCGCCTGCTTGATGCGCGAGCCGGCACTGGTCGGCGATTGCGTGCGCGCCATGCGCGATGCCGTGGATGTCGACGTGACCGTCAAATGCCGTATCGGTGTGGATGACCAGGATGCCTGCGCCGATCTCGACCGTTTCACGCAGGCGATGTGCGAGGCAGGCGTCGAGATCCTGGAAGTGCATGCGCGCAAGGCCTGGCTGAAAGGTTTGTCGCCCAAGGAAAACCGTGACATTCCGCCGCTCGATCACGAGCGCGTGTATCGCCTCAAACGCGACTACCCGCAACTGACGATCGTCGTCAACGGCGGCATTGCCAGCGTGGAAGCGGCTGAAGCGCATCTGGCGCACGTCGACGGGGTGATGCTGGGGCGTGCGGCTTATCGCGACCCGTGGATTCTGGCCGAGTTGGAAGCGGCACTGTGGGGCACGCCGCTGCCCACTCGTGCCGAGGTGCTTGCGCGCCTGCACGACCACGTCGCATCCGAGCGGCGTGCCGGGCAGCCGATCAAGCACGTGGCGCGTCACGTGCTGGGGTTGTATCAGGGGCAACCGCGCGCGCGGCGCTTTCGACGCATGCTCAGTGAAGGCATGCAGCGCGATGATGCCGGCTGGGAGTTGATCGAGCAGGCTTTGGCGGCCGTGGAACCCTTGCCGGACGTGGCATGAATCGTTACCCCTTGTTTCATTCAGGTTCAGCACGAATTCAAGCCGTCACGTCATCATTGCACAATGGTTGATCGGCTGAACAAGCGGACGTGGATGCGTGGCCTGCTGGCTGGCGGGCTTTTTTGCCTGTCGGCATGGGCGGTGGGCATGGTGACGGCGCACGGCAGCGACAAAGCCGCCGCGCCGAAACCGGACGCTTCTTCTTCGTCCCCTTCTCCCATGACGCTCGAACAAGCCGTCGCCAAGGTGCAGAGCGAGACGCACGGCAAGGTGTTGCGCGCGGGCTCGCGCCAGTATGGCAACGCCACCGAATATCTGATCAAGGTTTTGACTCCGGATGGTCATGTGCGCGTGGTTCCCGTGCGTTCGCAGCCTGTCCGTCCTTCCGAAAATACTCCCGAGGAGACACGTTAGATGCGCATCCTGTTGGTGGAAGACGAGGCGCCGTTGCGCGAGACGCTGGCGGCCCGCTTGAAACGTGACGGCTTTGCCGTCGACACGGCACAAGACGGCGAGGAAGGTTTGTATCTCGGTCGTGAGGTGCCGTTCGACATGGCCATCATCGACCTGGGGCTGCCCAAGATGTCGGGCATGGACCTGGTTCGTTCGCTGCGCGAGGAAAAGCACAGTTACCCGATTCTCATTCTGACCGCGCGCTCGAGCTGGCAGGACAAAGTCGAAGGCCTGAAACACGGCGCGGACGACTATCTGGTCAAACCGTTCCACGTCGAGGAATTGCTGGCGCGCATCAACGCCCTCGTGCGCCGCGCCAGCGGCTGGTCCAAGCCGATCCTGGCCTGCGGTCCGATTCACCTGGACACGACCGCGCAGACCGTGTCGGTCGAAAACAAGCCGGTCGATCTCACCAGTTACGAATACAAAGTGCTGGAATACCTGATGATGCATGCCGGCGAGCTGGTCTCCAAGGCCGACCTCACGGAGCACATTTACCAGCAGGATTTCGATCGCGACTCCAATGTGCTCGAAGTCTTCATCGGTCGCTTGCGCCGCAAACTGGATCCGGAAAGCGTGATCAAGCCGATCGAGACCGTACGCGGACGCGGCTATCGTTTCGCCATTCCTCGCAATGAGGTCGAGGAAGAAGAAGCCTGAGCGTACGCTTGCAGCCACGGGGGTGGAGATTCGTGTCATCACGGCGTCCTTTGTCATTGGCGGCACGATCCACCCTGACCACCATCCTGGTGTTGGTGGCTTTTCTCAGCTTGACCGGCGTCGCGCTGGATCGCGCCTATTACGAAGGCGCACGCAGCGGTCTGCATGACCGTCTCGAAGGCTACGTGTATGCCCTGCTGGCCGGCACCGACGTCAATCGCGGCGGGCGCGTGTTGGTGCCCGACACGATGCCGAACGCCAATTTTCTGCGCCCGGGTTCGGGCCTGTACGCGATCATCAACGGGCAGCACGGCTTCCATTGGGAGTCGCCATCGGCCATCGGTCGCAACCTGCCGCTGGAAATGCAGTCCGATCCGGGGCATCCGGTGTTCCGGGGGCCGATGAAAACGGACATCGGCGACATCTACGTCTACAGTCTGGGAGTGGTGTACGAGACGCCGTCACATCAGCCCGTGCACCTGGTTTTCAGTGTGGCGCAGACCCAGAACCAGTTCGAACAGCAACTGGCGGTCTACCGCCGCACGCTGTTTCTGTGGCTGTTCGGCCTGGGCCTGGTCCTGGTCATCATGCAGCTGTTGCTGCTGCGTTGGAGCCTGTCGCCACTGCGCCGCGTGTCGGATGACTTGTCGCGCATCGAAAGTGGCAGCAGCGAGAGCCTGACCGGGCATTATCCGTTCGAGTTGTCGACGCTCACGCACAGTCTCAATACCTTCATCCGCAGCGAACGCGAGCACCTGTCACGCTACCGCAACACGCTGGCCGATCTTGCGCACAGCCTGAAAACGCCGCTGGCGGTCATTCGCACGCGGCTGGAATCCAGCGATGTGGAGCCCGAGCTGCACCAGGACCTGGCGCCGCAGGTCCGGCGCATGGACGAGCTGGTGGCCTACCAGTTGTCGCGTGCGGCAACGTCGGGTTACCAGACCTTTGCCTCGCCGATTGCGGTCGCGCCGCTGGCCGAAGATCTGGTGCAAAGCCTGGAAAAGGTGTACGCCGGCAAGGGCGTCTTGTGCGAATTCGACATCGATGAAGATCAATGCCTGTTCTTCGGCGAGCAGGGCGACCTGCTGGAGTTGATGGGCAATCTTCTGGAAAACGCGTTCAAATGGTCGCGACGCCGGGTGCTGCTGACCATCCATTCGTTGCCTGCCGCCGGTCGCGGGCGTCCCGGCCTGATGATCGCGGTGGAGGACGATGGTCCAGGCATCGCCGAGGATCAGATCGAGCGCATTCTGCAACGCGGCGTGAGGGGCGACGAGCGTGTACAGGGGCACGGCATCGGCTTGTCCATCGTGCAGGACATCGTCAAGGCCTACCACGCGAGTCTGGATGTGGGGCGTTCCGACGAACTGGGCGGGGGCCGTTTCCGAGTGCATATTGCGCCCGGCGATTGAGGCGCACCGACGTCGGCGCGGACGGCCGCCAGTGGATGCATGAATCGCTCCGGCAGCGCAATGCCGTCTCGGTGGCTTTGAACCGGGAACCGGGATCGTGTTTGCTTCACGGCATGTCGCGGTGCACGTCTGCGGAGCGCGCCTGCATTTGATCCCATCGCGGCTTCCGCCACGACACGCGTGATCGGTCGGATTGCCGGATTACTGAATCGAGCCGGGCAGCAACGATTGCCAGCCGAGTGAAGACGCTTCGCTGGTATCGCTGGGAGCCGGATTGTCGCCGGCGTGCATGGACATTGGCTGCGACGGGTCCGGGTGGTGGCTGGATGTGCCGCTGTCGGCTGATTCCGGCGTACGGGCAGGCCCCGGCTGGCGGTGATAGTGCATGTCGGCCCGGACGACGGCGTCGGCGTCACTGCCGGACGTGGCGCTATCGTTACCTTGGGAGTCGCTGGAAGACGCGGTTGCCTCCAGATTGGCCATCATGCCGTGGTCGGCCATGGTCGCATCGGTCGTGGTCTGGCTGCCCAACGGTGTGGTTGCATCCGTTGCCTGGGCAGTGCCGAGGATACCGGCACCCGCCATCAGACCAAGCAGCAACAGGGATGTTTTCATGGGGGACCCCCGTAGGGAAAACAGGCGTATCGGAAATGCATGTTGGCAGAAAAAGCCGGTCAGTGCCAGCACAAATTTCGATCATGCGCAACATGCCGCTGGTTGGGTCCGTGCAAAGCACTCAGCGTGTGTTCAAACGCCGTTGCCTGATACGGGCGCGTTTGCGGTTAAACTGGCGTTGAATCTGGCAGATAACGTTATATGCGATGAAACATGTCCTGCAACCTCGTGAAGTATTGAAGACACTGGCTTCGGGAAATCCGGCCTCCGGCGCGGAGCTTGCCGCGCGCGTCGGTGTCACCCGCGCCGCCGTATGGAAGCATGTGGACGCGCTGCGCGAGCAAGGCTTGCCGATCGATGCGCGTACCGGCCTGGGTTATCGCTTGCCGTGGCCGTTGCGGTTGCTTGACGCCGATCTCATCAGAAGCGAGATCAAAGGTCCCAAGCCGGGTGCCCTGGAAGTGCACTGGGAGCTAGATTCGACGTCCAGCGAGCTGGCACGCCGTCAGGATGAGTTGCCGGACCTGTCGGTCGTGATGGCCGAAGGGCAGCATTCCGGTCGCGGTCGCCGCGGTCGTCCCTGGCTGTCGCCGCCGGGGTTGAACATTTATCTGTCATGCCTGAAACGGTTCGATCAGGGTTTTGCCGGACTCTCGGGGCTGTCGCTGGCCGTGGGCGTGGCGGTGACGCAGGCGCTGGAGGATGTCGGCGTGACCGAGGCAGGCCTCAAGTGGCCCAACGATGTGCTGGCAAAAGGGCAAAAGCTCGCCGGCATTCTGGTGGAATTGAGCGGCGAGTACCAGGGGCCGTGCGTGGCCATTGTCGGCGTCGGTGTCAATGTACGCCTGACCCGGTCGATGCACGACGATATCGGTCAGCCGGCGACCGACCTGGCCGAGTTGAGCCATGGCGATCCACCGGATCGCAACCGTTTGGCGGCTTGTCTGATAATGCGTCTGCGTGACGGCTTGGCGCGCTTTGATGCCGACGGTTTCGCGGCCTTCGCCGACGAATTCGCGCGTCTGGACGTGTTGAAGGGCAAGCGCCTGCACCTGAGTGGCGCCATGGGCGATTTCGATGGTACCGGCGCCGGCGTTGATGCGACGGGCGCGTTGCGGGTGCGCACCAGAAAAGGTGAAATACGTGTGGATAGTGGCGAGGTGACGGTGCGGGCAAAGTGAATTTGTTGATGGATCTGGGCAACACCCGCCTCAAGTGGGCGTTTGCCGAGCGTGCGGCGGACTGTCGTCAGGCCGGTGCGGCGACGTGGAACGACGATATCCGGTCAGCCCTGGTGGGCGCGGGGCCGGAGACTTCCGGTCCGCATGCAGTCTGGGCGGCGTCGGTGGTGGATGATGCGCGCGAAGAAACCGTGGCGGCCGCCGTGCGTGAATGTTTTGGCGTGCCCGTGAACTGGGTGCGCACGCCGCGCGAAGCGTGTGGTGTGCGCAATGCTTATGCGCAGCCGGAAACTCTGGGCGTGGACCGGTTTCTGAGCATGGTCGCGGCATATGCCGATGGCCGTGCGCCGTGCGTGCTGGTCAGTTGCGGTACGGCTCTGGTGCTGGATGCGCTGGCGGCGGATGGGCGTCACCTCGGAGGCTTGATCGCGCCGGGTGCGACGCTGATGCAGCAGTCGGTCCTCGGCGCCACGGCGAAAGTCAGACCGCAGTCGCCGGGGCAACTGACCGATGTCGCGACCAGCACCGGCGATGCCGTGGTGTCGGGTTGCTGGCAGGCGTGCGCGGCGCTGGTCGACCGCTTCATCGAACGCATGGCCGGACAACTTGGTGCCTCGCCGCAAGCGCTGTTGGGCGGTGGCGGCGCACCCGTGCTCCGGAACCTGCTGCACCACGACGTCACGATGTACCCCGATGCCGTACTCAAGGGGTTGGCCGCATGGGCCAATGCCGCATCCTGAAAGGCGTCACGTCCGCATGGTGGCGGCCTCGCTACAATGCGACGGGAATTTCCGGGAATGATCCATGTTCTGGCGCCTGTTGCTGCTGTTGCTGATTGCCCTGAATGTCGGCGTGGCCGGCTGGCTCGCGTTCGGTCGCGCACCGCATCCGGCGCCGCCGCTGACCGATCCGGGCGTGCCGGAGCTGAAACTGCTGTCGCCGCAGCCGTCCGCATCCGATTTTCCCGCCGCGCATGCGATCCGGGCATCGGGGCAATGTCTGCGTCTGGGACCGTTCACCACCCAGTCCGGGATGCACCAGGCGTTCAACGCCCTGTTGCCGCGTGTGCCGCAAATCCAGTTTCATCACGATGACGTGACCCGGTCCACCGGCTGGTGGGTCTATCTGCCGGCGTTTTCCACGCAGGAGGAGGCCCTGGCGACGGCGCGCTCGCTGGCCGACAAGGGGGTGCGTGACTACTACGTGATCACGGCCGGCGACCGCCAGAATACCGTTTCGCTGGGTCTGTTCCACAACGAGGCAAATGCCCGTCATCGCTTCGCACGCATCGCCAAACTGGGTTTCAAGCCGAAGCTGACCCAGCGCACCGAAACCCTGCCCGAATACTGGGTGGACATCGCCTTGCCCGCCGAACCCGGGTTCGATTGGCACGATTGGGTCAAGGCAGCGGCCATCAATGCCGCGGCCATCAACTGCTTTTGATCGTCACCGGGTGGCGGCGTGCCGATGTCGGGCCACGGTCCGATCTGCCGATCCAATGGCGGGGCACGCGATGTGCGTACGCCGCGATTTTTTGATGCAAACAGCGATTCAATGGCCGGGTACTGTTAGAATGTGCGCCCTCGCGCCGGCATAGCTCAGTTGGTAGAGCAACCGCCTTGTAAGCGGTAGGTCGTCTGTTCGAGTCAGACTGCCGGCACCATTTTCGCCGCGACGCTGCCGAGGTTTTCCATGGCTACTTCTCCTTCCCGCAAAATTTCTTTGGTGGGCGTTCCCACCGACATCGGCGCCGCCGATCGTGGTGCCTCCATGGGGCCCGAGGCGTTGCGGGTCGCGGGTATTCAAAACGCGCTGGTGGAGCGTGGGCTGGACGTGGAGGATCGCGGCAACCTGAGCGGGCCGATCAATCCGTGGTTGCCGCCCGACAACGGTTACCGTCATCTGGACGGTGTGGTCGAATGGAACCGCCTGGCCATGAATGCCATCGCCAAGGTGCTCGAAGACGGTCGTTTCCCGATCATGCTGGGCGGCGATCACTGCCTGGGTCTGGGCTCGATCACGGCGGTGGCCAACCATTGCCGCAAGGTCGGCAAGAAGCTGCGTGTGCTGTGGCTGGATGCGCATACCGATTTCAACACCCATGATCTGACCCCCAGCGGCAACATCCACGGCATGCCCGTGGCATGCCTGTGCGGTCTGGGACCCAGGGCGCTGACCGAATTGGGCGGTGCGTCGCCGGCCATCGATCCGTCGGTGATGCGTTACATCGGCATCCGCTCGGTGGACGAGGGCGAAAAGCGGCTGGTGCACGAACATGGCCTGAAAGTGTTCGACATGCGCTACATCGACGAGCACGGCATGCGCGCGACGGTCGAAAAAGCGCTGGAAGGCATGGACGACGACACCCACCTGCATGTCAGCTTCGACGTGGATTATCTCGATCCGGGCATCGCTCCCGGCGTCGGCACCACCGTCGCGGGCGGCCCGACCTATCGCGAGGCCCAACTGGGCATGGAGATGATTCATGACTCCGGCCGCCTGGGTTCGCTCGACATCGTGGAAATGAATCCCGCGTTCGACGACCACAACCTCACCGCCAACGTGGCCGTGGAACTGGTCGAAAGCCTGTTCGGCAAATCCACGCTGGTGCGCGACTGAGCTCGTCGAACCCGGGGCTGCATACAGGACGCACCTTGTGCGCGACAGCCGCAACGTACGATCGAGCCTCACGGCCATCGCGCACGAGACGTGCTCCGCACAGGGTCGCAGCACGCGCGGCGCGGGCAGTCCGCGATGCCGGTTGGCTCGACAGGCGGTATTTTCGCGCTTTGTCACGTCGGCCGCGGGGTTACGTCGGTCGCGGGACACCGCTGGGCCATTCATGACGTAAACTGAACCTTTTATTTGCGGCGGGATAAGCATGCGCACCAGAGTCCTCACCGGCATCACCACCAGCGGCACACCGCACCTGGGCAACTATGTCGGCGCCATCCGTCCGGCCGTGGCGGCAAGTCGCAAGACCGATGTCGACGCCTTCTACTTCATGGCCGACTACCACGCGCTGATCAAGTGCCAGGACCCGGCCCGCGTGCAACGTTCGCGTCTGGAAATTGCCGCCACCTGGTTGGCGTGCGGACTGGATCCCGACAAGGTCACGTTTTATCGCCAGTCGGACATTCCGGAAATCCCCGAATTGACGTGGCTGCTGACTTGCGTGACGGCCAAAGGGCTTCTGAATCGCGCGCATGCCTACAAGGCGGCGGTCGACAAGAACACCGAAACGGGCGACGACCCGGATGCCGCCGTCACCGCGGGTTTGTACATGTACCCGGTGCTGATGGCCGCCGACATTCTTGCCTTCAATGCCAACAAGGTGCCGGTCGGCCGCGATCAGGTACAGCATCTGGAAATGGCGCGCGACATTGCGCAGCGCTTCAACCACACCTACCACGGCGACTTTTTCGTGTTGCCGGAAGTGGCCATCGAGGAAGATGTGGCCACGTTGCCGGGGCTGGACGGACGCAAGATGTCCAAAAGCTACGACAACACCATTCCGCTTTTCGAAGGCGGCAGCAAAGCCACGCGTGAAGCCATCATGCGCATCGTTACCGACTCGCGCGAGCCGGGCGAGCCGAAGGATCCGGATGCCTCCTCGTTGTACGCCATCTACCGTGCTTTCGCCGGCGCCGAGGCGGCGCGGACATTTCGCGCCCGGCTTGAACAAGGCATGGCCTGGGGCGAAGCCAAAAAGGCGCTTCACGAGCGCATCGAAAGCGAATTGACGCCCATGCGCGATGCGTATGACAAGTTGATGGCGCACCCGGACGACATCGAGGATATCCTGCAGGCGGGCGCCGCGAAGGCCCGCGCCATTGCCACGCCATTGCTGGAGACCCTGCGCGAAGCCGTTGGCCTGGGCCGTGCCGGCGCCGGGACGTCGACCCATACCGGCAAGAAAAAGCGCAAGAGCGGCAAACACGCACGCATCGTCAGCTTTCGCGACAAGGACGGCCGTTTCCGTTATCGACTGCTGGCCGCAAACGGCGACGAACTGGCGTTGTCGGTGGTCCATGCCGATCCCAAAGCCGCCGGCATGGCATCGCGCCGACTGCTGACATCGGCGGCAGACATCCGGACACGCGAAGACGACGGTCGCATCGCGGTGGTGCTGGGCGGCGAAGTGCTCGCCCATGCCGTGGATGCCACCGCCGCCGCACGCATCACGGCCGAGCTCGAGGCTCTGGTGGCCGCGCAGGACGCGTGATGCGACCGAGTTTGAGCGATTCCATGTCGCGTAATGGTGCGCCGGAATTCAGCGGCAAGATCACATGACCCACCGGCGGGATGACCGGACGCCGGTACGCTCCGACGGCGATCCGGTCGACGCCTGCCGCGGGATGGACCGTGACCCGCCATGGCCGATGCGCAAGGTCACCTCGCATCATCCCGCCCGGGGAACGCCGGCGCCGATACCTGCATCCAATGAGTACACAGCGGTTCGTCAGGTGGTGTGACGACGGGATCGTGATCCTGTCCGTTGGCCGCACACGGGCCGACCTTTCTTTGGATGCTTGTCAATCGGAGACACAGACATGCTTGTTTATGCACTCGTGATTTTCGCCATTGCCGCGCTGGGCGGTCTGGCTTTGGCCAGCTTCGTTTTGCGCGGGAAATTGGCGCCGTGGGCACTGTCCGTCGTACATGCGTTGCTCGGGGCGGTCGGCCTGATCATTCTGATCGTGGCTCTGGTCCAGGGCTCGACAGCGCAGCAAGTGCTGGCCGGATTCGTGCTTCTGCTGGTGGCTGCGTTGGGCGGGTTTCTTCTGGCCTCGTTCCATCTGCGCAAGAAGCTGCCGCACAAGGCGATCGTGATGGTGCATGCGGTGTTGGCCGTGGCCGGCTTTCTGGTGCTTTTGACGGCGGTGGTCTGACGTCATGCGCCACCCGCTGCATCCCGCGCTCGTGCACTTCCCGGTGGCATGCTGGTCACTGGCTGTGGCGACCGACTTTGCCGGCCTGTGGCTGGGCAAGACGGCGTGGTCATGGTCGTCCGGCCTGCTTGTCGCGGGCTGCGCGATGGCCGTGGTGGCCATGCTGGCCGGCCTGGCGGAGTTTGCGCGCGTGCCGGAGGGCGCTGCCATGCGTGACGCCTGCGTACACATGAGCCTGATGCTGCTGGCGCTGGTCTTGTTCGGCACGCGGCTGTTGTTGCGACTGGACCACCTGCAGCCCTTGCGTCCGAATACGCTTTCACTGTTGCTCGATGCCGGCGGCTTCGTGGCCCTGGCCGTGGGTGGCTGGTTTGGTGGCCGGCTGGTTTACGGTCATGGCGTGGGTCGCCGGTGACCCGTCATGCGACATGCCGGGCGGCGCGATGCATCGCCGCCGGTCCGAGGAGTCATTCATGCACACCGATGTTTCCATCACCAAACTGCGACAGGACGCCGACGCCGACATTGACCGGCTGCCGGTGTCCGAGCGCATTCGCCGGCGCCTGGATGCGGCGGGTCGTCGTTACCACGCCAATGACAACATCGCCGCCTTCGTGAGTGCGGACGAAGTGGATGCCCTGCGCGACGAGGTCGAGGCCCGGTTCGAGGATGTGCTGCGCGCGCTGGTGATCGACACCGTGCACGACCACAACACCCGCGACACCGCGCGCCGGGTGGCGAAGATGTATGTCGATGAAGTGTTTCGTGGTCGTTACCGGTCCGCGCCGGATGTCACGACGTTTCCGAACGTGTCGCATCTTGGCGAGTTGATGACGGTGGGTCCGATCCGTGTGCGCAGCGCCTGCTCGCACCATTTTTGTCCGATCATGGGCAAGCTGTGGATCGGCGTGTTGCCGAGCCCGACGTCGGAGCTGATCGGCCTGTCCAAGTACGCCCGCATCGCACATTGGGTGATGAGCCGGCCGCAGATCCAGGAAGAGGCCGTCGTGGCGCTGGCCGACGAACTGGAGAGCCGCGTCAAGCCCGATGGTCTGGCGATCCTCATGGAAGCCGACCATTTCTGCATGCATTGGCGTGGCATCAGGGATGACAACGCGTTGATGCGCAATACCGTCATGCGCGGCGCGTTTTCGCGGGATGCATCGTTGCGCCGGGAGTTTCTGGTCCTGGCGGGAAGGAGTCGTGTCTAGGACATGCCGTACGCTGTTTCGCCCATGTTTCCACGGTGGTCGGTTGTCTGTTCCGTGGCCGGCGCCGTCATGGTGGCACAATGGGTGGCAGACCTTCTGTCGAGAACGCCATGACACGCATCCGCGAACCGCTGTCGGCAACCGCGCCGGCCGTCACGTCGGAAAGCGCCGATACCGAGCTGGTGCGTCGTGCCGCCCGCGGCGACCAGGTGGCTTTTGCGGCCATCATGCGGCGTCACAACCAGCGCTTGTTTCGTACCGCGCGAAGTATTCTCAAGTCCGATGCCGACGCCGAAGACGCCTTGCAGGAGGCCTATCTGCGGGCATGGCGCGCACTGGACGGTTTCCGCGCCGAGTCCAGGCTGTCCACCTGGCTCGTGCGCATCGTGGCCAACGAGGCGCTTGGCCGGTTGCGACGCAAGCATGTGAGGGTCACTTCCCTGGACGACGTCATGAAAGAGCATCCGACAAACGATGACCGGGCGGCGCTTGCCGATGATGCCCGGCGGCGGCCGGACCACGTCGCCGACCGCACGCAATTGCGCCGCTTGATCGAATCGCACATCGACCGGCTGCCGGACGAATTCCGTACCGTGTTCATGCTGCGTGCGGTCGAAGGCATGGCGGTGCAGGAGGTGGCCCGCGCCCTGGACATCCCCGCTGCCACGGTGCGAACCCGTTACTTCCGCGCCCGCCGCCTGATGCGCGATGCGTTGGCCGGCGATGTCGACCAGGCGCTGGATGAGGCGTTCGGGTTTGACGGCGCACGCTGCGATCGAATCGTCGCAAACGTGTTGGTGCGTGGCCGCGAAGCCGGGTTGTGTCCGGATGGAAATGCGGACGCCGGCTGAGGCGGCGAGAGGGCCGTTTTTGTGTCTCCGCGTGGGTGCCGGAGGTGTCCGGGGTGCGCTTGCTGTCGCCGCATCGGCAACTCCGGCTGCAATGTATGATGAAACGCGTCGAAACAGGCGCGGGTCATGAGTCGAGAGAGTCAGCCGACAACAGCGAAGACGCAAGTCGACAAGCAACGGGAATTGCGCAAAAAGAAGGCGACCGCCGTAGCGTTGCTGATCCTTGCGTGCGCCGCGTTCATCGCCGTGACGTTGATCGATCCGCATCACACGCACTGGGGCACCGGCCTGGCCGCGGCGGCGGCGGAAGCGGCCATGGTCGGCGGTCTGGCCGACTGGTTCGCCGTGGTGGCACTGTTTCGCGCCCCGCTGGGTCAGCGCTGGATTCCGCACACCGCGATCATTCCCCGAAACAAAGACAAGATCGGCCGCAGTCTGGCCGATTTCATTTGTGATCATTTTCTGGGCAAGGCGCAAATTCTGGCAAAGGTGCGCCAGTATGATCCGGCGGAGCGTCTGGCGCGCAGCCTGGCCGACCCGGTGTCGGCGCGCAAGCTGGCCGATTTCGTGGTCAAGGTGTCGCCGCGGTTCGTCGACATGCTCGACAGCAAGGAGCTGCAGCAATTCGTGAGCGACGCCACACGCAGGAAACTGGGCGACATGGACGTGTCGAAGCTGTTGTCGCAGCTGCTCGGTGCGTTGACGAAGGACGGCCGTCACCACGAGGTCGTCGACAGCTTGCTGTACGACATCGCCGACTATTTCGATCGCGACGAAGTGCGGGAGATGCTGGCCGCCAAAATCGCCGACGAGCTGTGGGAGATCGCAAAAATTCTGCACGTGGACAAACGTTTCGCCGAGCCGCTGGCGAGAAAAATGACCCGGGGTGCGCAGGAACTGCTGCACGAGATGGCGCGCAATCGCGAGCACGAGCTCAGAAGGCGTTTCGAACAACAGATTCCCGAGTACATCGAGCGGCTGCAATCCGATCCGGTGTTGCGCGACAAGGTCCACGTTTTTCGCGATCAGATGCTGGCCAACGACGAATTGCCGCGTTACGTGAGCGACCTGTGGCAGGGTGCCATGGCCTGGTTGCGCGAAGACCTTGTCAGTCCGTCATCGACCATCCACCAGCACGTATGGCGCGCCGCCATGGGGCTGGGAGCCAAACTGCAGGCCAGCAAGGAAGTGAAAGACTGGTTCAACGACTGGGTGGTCGGCACGCTGGACCCGCTTGCCGACGAGTACCGCGGAAAAATCCGTCAATTCATCGTCGACCGGGTCCGGGCCTGGAGCGCCGATGAACTGACCGAGCAGCTGGAACTCGGGCTGGGCCGGGATCTGCAATACATCCGTTACAACGGGACGCTGGTCGGCGCATTGATCGGCGCGTCGCTGTACGGATTGGTGCTCGTCATCCGTACGCTGACCGGCTGAGTCCCCGGGCACGGGTCGTGTGCAACCGGGACGAGCGGGAGCCCGTCGTCGTTCGTCACAACCGTACGCAAATGTGATGCAGGCGGTAGGATGGTGATTTCCGCCCAGGGGATCGCACATGTATTTTCGTCACGTCATCGTACCTGCACTGGCCGCCAGCCTGGCGCTCGCCGGGTGCAACCAGAGTCGGCAACCGGTCGACACGAGCGCCGCTGCGACTGCGCCGGCGCCAGCGCCAGCCGCGAGCGCCACGGATCACCAGGTCGGCAACTGGGCCGAAGCGCACCGCGGCGATTACGCCGAAGTCACGCTGGATGCCGACCTGTCCGGTCTGAATGCGCAGCAGAAAAAGATGCTCGCGTTGCTCGTGCAGGCGGCCGAAAGCACCGATGCGTTGTGGTGGAAGCAGTCGGTCAAGAACAAGGCCGCGCTCACCTCGCGTATCCACGATCCGGCCACGCAACGGTTGTTCCGCATCAACTTCGGGCCCTGGGATCGCCTGCATGCGGACCACCCGTTCGTGAAAGGTGTGGGACCGCGTCCGGCGGGTTTGTTTTTCTATCCGCAGGACATGACCAAGGACGAGTTCGCTGCCGCCGATCTGCCCGACAAGTCCAGCCTGTACACGCTGCTGCGTCGTGACGCATCCGGTGCGCTGACCACCGTTCCCTATCACGAGGCCTACAAGGCCGACCTCGCCAGGACCGCCGATCTGTTGCGTCAGGCCGCGGCACTGGCGCAGAACGACGGCTTCAAAAAGTACCTCACGATGCGCGCCGACGCGTTGCTCAGTGACGACTTCCGCCCCAGCGACCTCGCCTGGATGGACATGCGCGACAACCCCGTCGGCCTGGTCATCGGTCCCATCGAAACCTACGAGGACCAACTGTTCGGCTACAAGACCAGCTACGAAGCCTACGTGCTGCTCAAGGATCAGACCTGGAGTGACAAGCTGCAGCGTTTTGCCAAGTACCTGCCCGAACTGCAGAAAAACCTGCCGGTGCCGGCGAAATACAAGGCCGAAAAGCCCGGTTCCGACGCCCAACTCAATGCCTACTTCGCGCTTTACTACGGCGGCGATGCCAACGTCGGAGCCAAGACCATCGCCATCAACCTGCCCAACGACGAGCAGGTGCAGCTGCAAAAGGGCACGCGCCGGCTGGAACTGGAAAACGTCATCAAGGCCAAGTTCGACAAGATCATGCTGCCCATCGGCAAGG